>CAYNCU010000124.1:0-12881 GCA_964395765.1 uncultured Roseivirgaceae bacterium
ATATACGATAATCTGCTAAATATCAGATTTATGCCCGGGCCCGGACCGAAGAGGGAGCTTCCGTTGCCCGGCAGCGAAAAATAATTTATGGCATTGAAGACAGGCTATTAATTTAAGATTTCTTCAGAATCCTGCGAAGACAAATTATAATCGGTAAAATATGTAAAATTCGGAAATATGATTTAATCCGGAATGAATCGGTAAAATGAAGGGTAATAAACCGGATTTGAATTGTTTTACTTAAAACTTACGGTTTTTACCAGAAACAAACCTTCCTGGTAATTATCGAAGATAAATGCGAAGGCACCATCCTGAGTGGCAATAAGATCGGAGGGCAAAAGGGAGTTGGAGGTGGTCACAATATTTTTAGTATAATTCTCATTAAGCCGGCTAACCCATACTACTTTCAAGTCCTGATCGAGTTTCGCAAAGCAGAGTTTGGTTTTCCGCGGAGGATCGAAACAATAGTTCATAAACAGAAAGCCACCATCCATTGTTTTGCGGATTGAATTTTTTTGCACGGACAGGGAATCAAAATAAGTTTTGAAGGTAGCATTTCCGTCTTCATCCGATCGACATAGGGTGGAAGTGCCGTAATCCATATTTCCAGCGAGGAGGTAATTATTCTTAGCGTCCATTTCTGTTGAAAAGCTTCTTATTATTTTATCGGATCCAGGATTAAGATAATTTCTGAATGCTATTTCCCCTGTATTTCCAACCTTAAGCAATTGAAATGACCGGTTATTTTCACGCGAAGCATTCCCGGCGATCAACAAACTTCCGTCGTCAAGGATTCTTACCTGAGAACTGCAGTTAATGCCAGGAAATGCAAGGTTATCGGTTATTTCACCTGCGTCATCAAAATATATTATATGCATTGTATCGGAATGTACATAGCCAGTTCCGTCGGCCTGGTAAAATTCATAAATTAATCTTCCCTGGTGTTCGGACCAAAGCACTTGGTTAAAGGTCACCGTATTGCCCGGCACAGGAATGGTGAGGGTGCGGATTGGTGTTCCCTTATCATCCAGGATCAATAAAAAAACGGCAGTACTTTCCTGCTGGTAAGTAATTCCGGATAGCAAAATTGAGCCATCTGACCTTTCAACTGCATCACGTCCCTCAGCATCCCCGTTATTGATCATATAGTATTTGGTCCACAAAGTATCTCCGGTAGAATTAGTACAGAAGAGTACCGCATTACACTGCCCTGTATTGTTGTGATCACAATAACTACCGGATATCAGAAAGTCACCGTTTCCCTTTTGTGAAAGACTCCAGAAGGTGTAGGAAGCGGCATCGCTGGGTTTTATTAATTTGACAAAGGATATTATATCGGGATTTCCGGGGACCGTATCATCATTTGAACAAGTCGTTATGGAAAATGCGATGATTAATAATAGTACCGGATTTTCAAAGACATTAAAAATAGTCTTCATAGGATTTAAAAAATTAACCGGTTTCCGATACAAAATTATAGAATTTTAAACAATAATCTATGATGTACAAGCCGGAGAATTTGTGACGGGATTACTTGGAAACAAATCTGAAAAGGTTAATTCATCGTGGATTTTGCCACTTTTTTTGGTCTTTTTTATAAGCCGCCAGCTCCCGGTTGGAATAGAGCGTTTCATAGTTTTCGAGATCGCTGAGCAATACCGGGTCACGGTTCAGATATTCCATGATCTGACGCATCATATCAATTACCTCGTCCTTGATGGAATAAAAAACCCATTGGTCGTCCTGGCGGGTATTTACAATACCGCGGTTTTTCAGATAGGTAAGATGCCGGGAAGTCTTGGCCTGGGTAAAATCAAGGATCTGCTCAAGGTCAGAAATGCTAAGCTCGTTTTTCCGGAATAAAAGATGGAGGATCCTGACCCGGGCTTCCTCGGAGAGGGCTTTAAATAGCTGGGCACCGAAAGAAAGTGAAAAGTTTTTAATACGCATAATGGCAGCTCAATTAAACCAAAATTAACATAATTAGTTGTAAATTATGACTTTAGACCTTATTGCCAATCAGGCGATTATTTCGTAAAATTGTGTGTTGGAAAGGTGAATTTTAAATTAAGATCAATTGCTTAAAATCATAATAAAATCCCTGTTTTTAAGCTTGATTCTCGCCTGTTCGGGAGTCCTGGCCCCTCACGCACAGGCGCAGGGAGGAAGTTATCCCATCGTACAGTTTTCCGGTGTTGTGGTTAAGCCGGACAGCTCCGGCGGTGTAACGGGTGCGCATGTTTGGGTACCGAAAGCAGGACGCGGAACAACCACCGATCAATACGGTTATTTTTCTCTGGCCGTGCTTCCAATGGATAGTGTCGTGATCAGCTGTGTCGGCTATAGGAAATTTCATTATATCATTCCTTCCAACAAGGGAGATCATATTTCCATGATCATTACCCTGAACCAGGATACTACCTACCTTCCAGAAATAGATATTTTCCCATACCCTACTGAAGAACTCCTGAAAGAAGCGATCCTGTCTATGAACCTGCCTAACCAGAATGACAGGGATGCTATCGGTGAGAACCTTGACCCGAAGGTCATGAATGCAATGTTCAGAAGTATGCCCATGGATGCAGCCCTGAATTACCGCTATTATATGAATCAACAGGCTGTTTATATCAATGACGGATACGGCCCCCGCTATAATCCTTTGCTTAATCCTTTTGCCTGGGCTGAATTTTTTAAGGAGCTGAAACGAGGCGATTTTAAAAATAAGTAACTTTTTTTTTCTAAATATCCCTCAAATTGAAGTCCATTAACAATATTTAACAATTCCATATAACTGGGCTTTGAATAAACTATTGAAATCCATTAAATTGGGAAGTTTATGTAAAGAGCAGATATAGGATGACAGGCATTCTTCTTTCCGTTTCACTCATTTTGGTAAATATATTGAGTTCCTCTTCCGGGGATGAAACTAAAATTAATAACCTGTTTATCCAGTTTTTAATCATATCTGCAATCATTGCACTCTTAATCGGCTTTCTTGTTATCGGCGGCGCCATAATTTTCAGATCTAAAGTCCGGCCCGAGGAAGTCGAACAGATCCATGGAAATATAAAACTGGAAATTATCTGGACGGTAATCCCTATTTTACTGGTTTCCTACTTTTTGGTCGTGACCATCAAGGTTATGGCTGAGATCAATAAACCAGTGGCCAAAGATCAACAACCGGATATTGAAGTAATCGCGCATCAGTGGTGGTGGGATATGCGTTATCTGAAGCAAAATGTAATCACCGCCAACGAATTGCATATTCCCGTCGGCAAACATTTATTGGTTCGGATTGAATCGGCCGATGTAATTCATGACTGGTGGGTGCCGGCGTTGGGCAGGAAGATTGACGCGATTCCCGGACAGCCCAATAATATCTGGATCGAAGCGGATAAACCGGGAGAATACCAGGGCGCATGTAGTGAATACTGCGGCGCCCAGCATGCGTGGATGAGGATACTCGTAGTGGCCGAATCGCAGGAGAAATTCGATCAGTGGATCAGCAGCCAGCAAGCATTGAGTAAACCGCCGGTTTCAGAGGAAGCGAAAAAGGGTGCTGAATTGTTTCAGCAGAAAACCTGCCCCGATTGTCATGCTATATCCGGTACTGATGCCGCGTCCCATATCGGCCCGGATTTAAGCCATATCGGATCACGTGAAACTTTGTTCAGCGGTATGAAACCCAATACCCCTGACAATTTATCCGAATGGTTGACTAATCCGCAAAAGGTAAAGGATGGGGCCATGATGCCCAATTTTATAATGAGCAAAGAAGAAGTTAATGAACTTACAACATACCTGGAGGGCCTGAAATGAGTAAATGGTTTAGCATTCCCGAATCTACCTCCCCGCTTCCGGCGATCCGCACAGGCAACGGGGTTTTACAATGGATTTCCACGGTAGATCATAAGCTCATCGGGATCATGTATTTATGGACATCCTTGTTATTCTTCTGTATCGGATTTTCAGAAGCATTCCTGATGCGAATCCAGCTGGCTCAACCGGAAAACAGCTTCTTAACTCCCGAAATGTATAACCAGATATTTACGATGCATGGCACTACCATGGTTTTCCTGGTGCTTACGCCCATGCTCATCGGATTTGCTACCTATTTCCTGCCTTTAATGATCGGGGCCAATGAAATGGCTTTTCCCCGCCTGAATGCGTTCAGCTTCTGGGTATTCCTGCTGGGTGGCCTGATTTTATATTTCAGTTTTCTGGCAGGCGGGGCACCGAATGTCGGATGGTTCAGCTATGCCCCGTTGAGTGAAAAATATTTCAGCAGGGATCCGGGAGTTGATTACTGGACCGTCAGCCTTTTGCTGATGGGTATCGGGTCGATTGGGGCGGCTCTTAATTTCGTAGTAACCACCCTCACCATGCGAACGAAAGGTCTGGCCATGAACCAACTTCCATTATTCGTCTGGATGGTTTTTGTAAATGCATTTTTGATCCTGGCTGCTTTCCCGGTTCTAAATGCAGGGCTTGTCCTGATCATGATCGACCGTTTGCTGGATGCTCATTTTTTTACCGCTGCCACCGGGGGATCTCCCGTGATGTGGCAACACCTTTTCTGGACTTTCGGGCATCCTGAAGTTTACATCCTTGCATTGCCTGCCTTCGGAATTATTTCCGAAGTAATTCCGGTATTTTCGCGAAAACCGATTTTCGGATATGAATTTATCGCAGTTTCTTCCGTGGCCATTGCCCTGCTTGCCTTTGGCGTATGGGCTCATCATATGTTCGCCGTCGGGCTTGGCACGGCATTCAATTCGTTTTTCGCGGCCAGCAGCATGTTGATCGCTATCCCCACCGGGGTGAAAATATTTAACTGGACGGCCACCATGTGGGGAGGATCCATACGGTTTAATACGGCCATGCTTTTCGCCATGGCATTCCTGATCGACTTTACGCTGGGCGGCTTAAGCGGCGTCGGATTTGCCATTGTTCCCGTTGACTGGCGGCTTACCGATTCATATTTTGTGGTGGCGCATATACATTATGTGTTCCTGGGAGGGTCACTTACCGCCGGACTGGCAGGCGCCTATTACTGGTTCCCTAAAATTTCCGGCAGGAAACTATCCGAAAAAATAGGGAAATGGAATTTCTGGTTGTTCGTCATCGGATTCAACTGCACTTTCTTTGTTTTCCATTTACTGGGACTGATGGGAATGCCCCGCAGAGTATTTACCTATCCCAATCTGCCGCATTTCGGATCCCTGAATATGTTTTCAACTCTTAGTGCCTGTGTTCTTGGCATTTCCATAGTCGTCTTTATTTATAATATTTTCTACAGCCTGAAACACGGTGAGATTGCCGGAGATAATCCCTGGAAAGCATGGACCCTGGAATGGCTTACTTCCTCCCCGCCCAGAGCAAAGAATTTTGATTCTGTTCCACTGGTAAGAAGCCGCAGGCCTTTGTGGGATCTATCCCATCCGGACAAACCGGACTGGAAAAAAAATACGAAACCGAAAACAACAGATAATGAATAAAAACAGGTTATTGATGCTGCTCTTTGTTGCTTCGGAAGCGTTTTTCTTCCTGGCCCTCATAATATCCTATGTTTATTACAGCCATCCGGGCGGGAAACTTTCCCAAACGGCATCCTACCTTGATTTTAACCGGACTGCCATATTCTCTGTATTTTTATTTTCAAGCAGTCTTACCATTGCCATTGCAGAAAGCATGTATAAAAAAGGAAAAAGAAAAAATATGCTGGTATGGTTGATCTTGACTGTAATCCTGGGACTTGTTTTTCTTGTTGGGCAGGCAACAGAATACATGAAACTAGTAGACCTTAATGTAACTATAAATAAAAATATTTTCGGATCGGCGTTTTTCACACTAACAGGATTCCACGGTTTACATGTGCTGATCGGATTAATCGTATTGCTTATCATTGCCGGGTTATTTATATCCGGGAAATTCAGTGCCATTGAAAAAGAGGCTTTCCATTCAGCTTCCATATACTGGCATTTTGTCGATATTGTGTGGGTAGCGGTATTTACAGTAGTTTATATTGGAGCGATCCTATGAAAACAACAGATAATATTTGGCTGGAATGGCATATCAACTTAACGGCCCTGGTCATTGCCATCCTTCTTTTATTCTTTCATTATATCAGTAACGGACGACGATTCACGAGGAAAAGTTTCTACTTTTTCAGTGGAATTTTCCTTTTGTTGCTCGCCACCCAGTCGCCTATCGAATTCCTGGGTCATCATTATCTTTTCAGTGCCCATATGCTGCAGCATGTAACGATTCTACTGATCGTTCCGCCACTTTTACTGGCCGGTACGGAAGGAAAATATTTTGAAAAGTTTATTCAAAAAAGGGGAGTAGAAAAGGCAGGTGGCTTTTTCTTCCACCCGGTAATTGCCTGGCTGATGGGAGTGGGCTCGATGTGGATCTGGCACATCCCTGCTTTGATCGTCGCCATGAAAAATTCACCCACCCTTATGGCTTTGCATGTCACCTCGCTCCTGATATTGGGGATCATTTTTATCTGGCCTGTTTATGCCCCGCTTGATTTTCATAAAGTGACTCCATTACAATCGGCAGTATACTTATTTACTGCCTGCGTCGGGTGCACTACACTTGGCATATTCATAACCTTCGGGCCTGCAGGCATGTTCACTTCCTACCTGATGGGTAGCCAGCCTTCAGTGCTTTCCCTGATCCGCACCCGATGGGGAATTACACCGGCAATAGACCAGGAAATCGGCGGCCTGATTATGTGGGTGCCCGCCTGCATAGTTTATGTTACCAATACCATGGTCACTCTTGGAAAATGGTTTAGCCACCAGGGAGAGAGTGATAAAATTCAGATAGATTCAATTTCCTCCGGCAGCGTAATACCGGAATAAATATTAATAAATGAGCAAATGAAACCTGAATCCGAATTAACTAATGAAGAATATCCCCTGACCCCTGCTGATCCGCAGGAGATTCCCGAACCCACCTACTGGCCGATCACGTTGGCCTTTGGATCATTATTTTTATTCTGGGGGCTGATAACGACTCCCATAATATCAGTGGTAGGATTATTGATCAGCGGATTGGCAATTGCGGGCTGGATCATAGAACTCAATCATGAAAAATGACAGAAAACAATGAAAAACACTCTGCCAGGAGATCTTTTTTACTTAAGATTCTCTATGGCGCCAGCGCATTCGTAGGGATCCTGGTGGCTATACCTATCTTCGGAGCGGTTCTTGAGCCGCTTTTCAGGAAAGTACCTGTCGCGTGGAGGAATGTGGGAAAAATTGACGACTTTGAGATCGGCAAAACTGTGCTGGTAAAATTTATGGATGCTTCCCCGTTGCCGTGGGCTGGTGTAACAGCCCAGACTGCTTCGTGGCTGCGCAGGATTTCTCAGGATGAATTCATTGCCTTTTCTGTAAACTGCGCACACCTGGGATGCCCTGTCCGCTGGTTGCCGGATGCAGAATTATTCGTTTGCCCGTGTCATGGAGGTGTCTATAATAAAGACGGATCCTATGCCGCAGGGCCTCCTCCTCACGGCCTGGAACGTTACCCGGTGCGGGTTAATAAGGGGATAGTAGAAATCAGGTCGAGCCCGATTCCGATTACCACTTTATAAAAGAATGAAGCGATTAAAAAAAATATGGTTTTGGATTGACGACAGGACAGGGATTTCCGCCTTCATAAACCCGCTGGCCAAACACCTTGTTCCACCGGGTGCTAAATGGGCTTATGTGTTTGGAAGCGCGACTTTGTTTCTTTTTATCCTTCAGGTAATTACCGGGGTGGCGCTAGCACTCATGTACCAGCCTACTTCATCCACTGCTTATGACTCTTTAAAATTTATTACCGATAGTGCCCCCCTCGGAAGTGTCTTGCGAGGCATTCACTTTTTCGGCGCTTCGGCTATGATATTATTCGTCGGCATTCATATGATCAGGGTATACATATTCGCGGCATTTAAATACCCTCGTGAAATGAGCTGGATCAGCGGAGTAATATTGTTGCTGCTTACGTTGGGACTTGGTTTTACAGGCCAGTTACTCCGGTGGGATAGCAATGGCGTATGGTCTGCCGTTGTTGGGGCTGAACAGGCGGGAAGGGTTCCCCTGATCGGTAAAAGCATTGCGCATTTTCTTCTGGCAGGGGAAACCTTGGGAGGGGCTACTTTAAGCCGTTTCTTTGCCATTCATGTATTTCTGATTCCGGCCCTGATGTTCGGACTGGTTGCCCTTCATGTTTACCTGGTCATCCGTCACGGTATCTCGGAACCCCCGAAAGCAGGACGTCCTGTGGAACCCAAAACCTACAAAAAATGGTACGAATCCATGCTTAAGGAAAAGGGAGTTCCCTTTTGGCCGAACGCAGCGTGGAGGGATATGGTTTTCGGTTTATTGGTTGTACTGGTTGTGATTCTTCTGGCAATTTTCATAGGACCTCCGCAGGTAGGTTCTCCTCCCGACCCTGCCAATATCAATGCCAACCCCCGACCCGACTGGTATTTTCTCTGGATTTTTGCGCTGTTTGCCATTATGCCCAGGGAGATAGAATCCTTTGCCATTGCTGCAGCTCCGGTAATTGCAATTACGATTCTTCTCGTATTACCTCTGCTTGCCTATAAAGGTGAGAGAAGCCCGTTACGGCGGCCATGGTCCATTGGGATTGTAATCTTTATTGTTATGATAATCGGCGTATTCTGGCATCTGGGCGCTAAATCACCATGGTCACCGGCCTTTGAAACCAAGCCTCTGCCGGATGCCGTGGTTGGCAATGTCGATCCTGTCGCTAAATCGGGATCTGTCCTGTTTTACAAAAAGGCCTGTATCTATTGTCATGCTATTTCAGGCGTGGGGGGAAAGCGAGGCCCCGATCTTACCCTCGTAGGGAACCGGTTATCGGAGGGTCAGCTCACCATAAAAATTGTAAATGGCGGCGGGAATATGCCGGCCTATGGCGGCACCCTTTCCAAGGAAGAACTTAAAGACCTGGTCAGCTTCCTTCAGACACGAAAATAAAACGCGGGTTCATCGGGCAGGGATCAATTTAGTATAGAGAACGGTTTTCAGTAACGTGAACTTCGGCCCTTACCGCCTACTGCCTGCCGCTTACCTTAAATCTAAATCCTTCCACCACCTCTCAGAAGAAATATTATTCCCGTCATAGCAGTAACTTCAATCCACCATTCTCCCTCTTCTATCCAGAGTTTACACTCCAGCTACGCGTCTCTTATATTCCTTCAGCGCTTCACCCAGCCTATCGTGAGCAGTAGTATCTCCGGGAATATTGTGAGAAGGGTGTATATAAAGTTTTACCCCCCGGTCTGCCAGAATCTCACCGACAGTTACTATGGTCAACCATACGGTAGTGACAAAAGCCATAGTCGATACCGGGCCGATTTTATCAAAGTGATTTTTCAGTGGAACGGAAGCATCCTGTAAAGGGGCACAGGTATCCACCATCACATCTGCGAGTTCAAAAAGGGTTTTTCCGCTTGAGTGCCTGGTTTTACGGTGGGCCAGGTCACCGGCAGAGCCATAAACAATAAGCTTCATCCCTTTTTTCTTTCCCTCCAGTGCCACATCAATATTCACATTATTAATGCCGGTATGGGAAAAGATCCACAAAGTATCTTTCGGGTCAAAGTTCCAGCCTTTCATGATCTCTGTGCCATACCCTTCAACACGCTCAAGAAAAACGAATTGCTGTACGCCCATATCACCAACAATATGGGTAAAAAAAGATAAAGGCAGCTCAATGATGGGATGGAATCCGACAAAGCCCCCGATCCGTGGATACATTTCTTCTACCGGCAGCGTAGCATGACCGCACCCGAAGGTATGTACCCATCGTCCCGCCTCAATGGAATCAGCCATTATTGAGGCAGCGTTTTTAATAGAGGTCATTTGAGTATGTTCAATATCATCCATGACCTTACGTGCATTCTTTAACCATTCAAGAGCCAACATAGTATTATGAATTTTGCTTTAGTGATATTTTAAGTCGTTTATAAAAAAGCCTGATATAAATGAAGGTAAACACGGCCACCGCCATAAATAAATAGGGGTATGATTTAAGCGCAGTTCTTGCTGTAAACCAACCGGTCAGGTAATTGATACTCATATTCCCGATCAATGACAGCGTAAACAAAAGACTCATGGCCGTTCCGGGCTGGGATTTGAAAAGGTCGCCGGTATGCCCGGTGATGATAGGGAAAGTGGAGGCAAGACCGAATCCGAGCAATATTACTGCAAGGACTGCAAAATTGAATTTCCAGTAAAATATCAAAAGCATGATGGCCAGGATAACCACCATCATGGAAAGACTGATCACTACCGAAGGTTTTATTTTACGTAGAATAAATCCTAAAAGCAATCTTGAAAATGTAAAGACCGCGACAAAAAGAGTTAAGGCGAGAAGGGCGCTTTTTTCGTTGATCCCCAGGTTGCCGGTCAGGTAGGTAGTGAACCAGTTATTGACCAGCGACTCCAGGCCGCTTTGAAAAAATCCTACCATGCCGATTAATAACATTAACGGGGTTCCCAGTAAACGAGTCCAGTTTTTAAATGAGATTTCATTAATCGTGGTACCGGCAGGATACCGTATAATGAAGAAAAAGATCATAGGCACAATCATCAGCCAGCCGATTCCCGCGATTATGTGATTGTAGGGGAATTCGCGGATCAGCAAGGCGAGCACCGAAGGCATCCCCAGCGCACCGATTCCGTAAAAGACTCCCATCAGTGATAGGTTTGCCGATTTATTTTCCCCGCTTTCTTCACTTAAACAGGATACAAGCGCATTGGATATACCATTTAATATGCCTCCTCCCGTACCCAACAGGAAAAAAGCAAGAATAAGCAGGTCGAACGATGAAGCCCGCGTGATGAGTAGAAATCCTGAAAACAATAGAAATACCCCGAAGATCAACAGGTTTCGATATCCATACCTGTCGATGACAGGTCCGAAGATTAACGATCCACAGAGAATTCCTGAGGGCATAACAGTGGCGAGAATACCTTTCGACATTTCATTCAATCCCCATCGTGAGCTGATAAACGTCATTAGTGTGCCCAGGCTGATAATGGATACACCAAATAGGAATATGGCAAGGCATGCCGCAGCAAAGACCAGTTTCTTATTATATTCCTTACTCATTTCATAAACTTTTAACTGCATCCAAAGCAATTTTCCCCGCGCCGAATAAAACAGAATCCTGACCCAGTAAAGCAGGTGCCAATCTTGTATTCCCGATACTTACCGGTTGTGCCCATTTCTTTGCCTCTTCATAAATCCTGTCGAGCAGTGAAAGCCCGGGTCCGAAAACTCCCCCTCCAAAAATGATCAATTCGGGATTGAAGATACTTACAAGATTGGCCACCGCCTTTCCCCAGTACTGAATTGCATTTTCAATGACATACTTGGCCAGGGGATCTTCCTCCCTGAACGCCCCGAACACGGTTTCAGCATCCAGCTTTTCGTGTTTCTTCAAAATAGAATTTTCCCAGCTACCGCCGGACAACATATCACGGGCAAATCTTGCCAGGCCGTTCCCTGAAGCATTATACTCGAATGAACCAAACTGTTCGTATCCCGGTTTAAATTCGGAGTCCAGCGCCATCCACCCGACTGCTCCTGCGATATCGCCTGAACCCCGGATAATTTTCCCATCCGAATATATCCCCGCACCGATGCCGGTACCTACAGTCAGGTAAATTGCATTCTTACAATCTTTGGCAGCACCTTTCCATACCTCCCCAAGGATGCCGCACGCCCGGTCATTATCTACGTAAATATTAAAATCTAATTCGGGTATTTTTACCAGGTTTTGGCGTAATGGATAGTCTTCCCAGCCAGGGATATTCGGCGCCCAGACATTTCCGGTGGATTCATGGGCGATCCCCGGGACCGATATGCATAACCCGTTGATTGCCCGGTTCAATTTTTCAGCTTCCTGCCTGAGATAACTAATGAGTTCCTTCAAGTGGGTCTCGACTTCGGAACCATTTAAACCGGCTATGCTGATGACCTTCCTGACCAGGATCCCACGTTCCTCCGAAATGAGGGCCCCGGAACATTTTGTTCCCCCCAGGTCGATTGATAACCCTGATTTGTCCATGTTGCAAATTTTAAAAAATTGATCCGGCTACTGATTAAATAACATTAATTTTTAACCGGTCCCAAAAAATACGAAAGCGATCAATCATGTGAAAACTTATAAATTGTAGTCTCAGCATATTTTTCACCGGGCCTAAGTACCGTGGAAGGATAATCGGGGTGGTTCGGTGAATCAGGGTAATGTTGGGTTTCAAGACAAACAGCGTAATATTTATCATAAACCTTATCATCCTTCCCCACAAAACTCGTATTAAGATTGTTGCCGATATATAATTGAACGGCCGGCTGGGTAGTCATGACTTCCATGATACGGCCTGAGTTTTTATCATATACTTTGGCGGCAGGCCTCATCTCCCCGGCTTGTCCCCTGATTACAAAAGAATGATCGTAACCTTTCGCATATTTTAACTGGTCGTTATCCGCATTAATTCTTTCTCCGATCTTATGGGGTTGCCTGAAATCAAATGGCGTACCTTCAACAGCGGCCAGGGGCCCCAGGGGAATCGCTGTACTATCAGTCGGAATGTACTGGTCAGCATAAAGGGTCAGCTCTTCATCAAGAACATCGCCATTTCCCTGTCCGTTGAGATTAAAATACGAATGATTGGTAAGGTTCAGCACGGTCGGCTTGTCCGTTGTGGCAGCGTAATCAATTTTTATTTCGTTGCTGTCATTCAAAGTGTATGTAACGTAAACGTCAAGATCCCCGGGATATCCTTCTTCGCCATCTTTGCTGAGATAATGCAATTTGACCCCGATGTAGCCGTTACCGCTGA
>CAYNCU010000125.1:0-12745 GCA_964395765.1 uncultured Roseivirgaceae bacterium
TTTTCAGGATCGGTCTTCAGGTATTCCTTCAGGCGGGGCACTGCTTCTATAAAATTCCTGGTTTCAATATAAGGGTAAATGTCCTTGTACTTATCCTGGGAATAAACCGTAAGGTTATTCATTAATAATAAAAAGGCAACAATAAGTATGTTTTTAAACTTAATCATACCGATTAATTTAATACTTCAAGTACTTTAAGTTCCACCCTTCTGTTCTTAGCCCGGTTTTTATCCGAGTCGTTCGGATATTTGGGTCTCGTTTCCCCGTACCCCCGTGCCACGAATCTTGTTTTTGGAATATTGTTGGTAACCAGGTAATCCACGACACTTTGTGCCCTTCTTTCCGAAAGCCCCTGGTTATACACTTCAGTCCCTACATCATCCGTATAAGCGGATATTTCCGCCCGCATGGTAGGATTGCTTTTCATCACCTGTACGAGCCTGTCGAGTTCCTGATAGGACACTTCCGATAACTGCGCCGATCCGGATTCAAAAAGAATCTCCTTCAGGTCAAGTGTGGCATTGGAGGTAATCGGGGCCAGTTTCATATTGATTTCTCCTGCCGAAACATTGGATGTTGCGCCGGTCTGGGTCTCCACTTGTTGTATTCCCGAGGTAGTAACCTCGACCGTCGTTGAAGCGAAAAAGTATCCCTTGTCACTTGTCGCTTCAATCTCATAGCGGTCCCCCACCCTTAAGGCGACCATCTCATTCGAATTAACTTCAATTACTTCATCACGGGATTTGTTCCTGATAATTACTTTTCCTTTCACATTACTGCTGTTCGTTATATCCGAGACATTGATCGGTACATTAATTTTATCCGGAACGAGTTCGACATCTCTTTCAAATTCCCTGTATATGACCTGCCGGTTGATATTGAAGGTAAATGATTGAGACGAAAAATTCTTCAAGTCCACGGTTATTTTATAAGTAGCGCCGATAGGCAGGTTCAGGATGGTATAACCCGGTTCGGTATCGAAGTAATTTTTGGGGATTTCATTCCCTGTATTTTCATTGACCACTTTTATATTTCCGGGTAACGGTTCAAATAATTCCTTGTCAAAGACATTCAGCCTAAGGTGGACGGTTTTGAAAAGCGTTACATTTTGATTGATCACATCATAGGCATCCCTTGATCTCAGATCATAGGAATATACCTCCGATGAATATCCGTCTTTGTAAAATACAACATTATAGGTACGGCCGGCGGCCATCACAACGCTGTATCTCCCATCCTCAGCATTGTTATCAATAGTAAACATTTCTTCGGAAGTGCTCGCGTCCGTTATTTTTATTTTTACACCCAGGCCATGTTGTGAATCGGCATCCTTCACGTATCCCTGCATAATAATATTTTTAAACTGGCGCAAATGTTGGGGAATGGTCACCGACCAGATATCCCCGCCGGTATTATAATACATTACATCGCCGGAGGCGGAAATACAGGCGAACATGTCATCCTGTGTCGTATTTACAAAAGTCAGCGGGACCGGCGTCGACCACTCTCCGTCGTCATCGACCTGTGATTGGTAAAGGTCGTAACCTCCCTTCGTTCCGGGCCGGTAGGAAGAAAATATCAACGTCCTGTTATCCGCCATAATCCTCGGAGCTTTATCACATTGGAAATTGACCGGGTATGGAAGCGGCTCCGGGGCCAGCCAGTTTCCGTTCGCATCCTTTTTGGAACTGTAAATTACATAACAGGTTTCGTTGAAATTTTTATCTTCATAGCCCTTCTTTATCTTGGTAAAATATATTGTTTTACCGTCAGAGCTTACGGAAGGAAAGCCTTCATAATCAGCTGAATTTATTTGAGAACCAATGTTATTGGGTACACCCCAATTGTTACCTTCGCGTTCACTATAATAAATATCCTCACTACCGTACCCATTTTTATTGGATGAAAAGAAATAGAGCCTGTTGCCGTCATAGCTTATACTCGGTCCTCCGATCAGGTCGGAACTATCCCCGAAATAATTGATCTTGTCAATGGATATGGGTTCCGACCAGTTCCCGTTATCCTGCAGGTTGGATTGGAATAATTTCCAGCTTCCGTTCCTGTTGCTTTCGATGATCATGGTTTTTCCGTCAGCAGAAATTGAGGGCGCAAATTCCGTATATTGATCGGAATTGATCAAGCCGGGTGCTTTATGCCTGTTCAATGCCGTATCCTGTGGATTTACGTTGCCGGTATTCTGGCCAAAAACTTGAAAATAGGATAGCGCAACCAGCGTGGTCAAAAAGATGTGCCTGACGATTGCCAAAGACCTCATATTAAAATTTTACGGGTACTGAGCGCTTCAAATTTAACAGGAAAGGAATTAAGCTGAAAGCAAGTTTAAATAAAAAGAAAATGTTTAATAATGATCCAAAAACGGTTATTTCCCGATCATCACGAAAGCGCCCCAGTAAAACGGATCGGAATACTTATTTTTAAGCTGAATTTGGGCTTCCCTGAACGCCGTATGCAGGTTTTCACCTTCCAGCCATTTTTCATAGAAGGCGGTCATCAATTCCTGGGTCGAATTATCATCCACTTTCCAGAGCGACATGATCAGATTGGAAGCGCCTGCCACAATAAATGCCCTCTGCAAGCCATAGATACCCTCTCCATTCTGTATTTCCCCGAGCCCTGTTTCGCAAGCGGATAAAACAACCAGGCGGGTGTTTTCAAGGTTGAGGTTCATGGCTTCATAGGCGGTTAAAATACCATCCGTATTATTTATGTTAATGGCATTGGAAGCGCCTTCCGAGATCCCTGCTTCCGCCCCGGCAAGCAGTATACCGGATCGCATTAAAGGATTTTGCTCAAGGGCCTCATTAAGTAAATTATTATTTTCATTCAGGTTCCTTTCAACCTTTATATCGTTCAGAAAAAATCCATGCGTGGCCAGGTGTAAAATACCCGGGCGATTGATTTTTTTTATATTATTTTCAGTGGCATTGTCGCCCGTCAGTAAAGTGGCGTTCCAGTGCGCCGAATCCAGAAGCGCATCAATGGATTCTACTTCCTGTTTGGTACCCGGTAAGGATCCGATCCCGGTCTGGAAGATTTCGCTGAGACCCCTCGAGGTGGCCGGTTCTCCCGATGAACGGTTATCGGCTAGCAACCCCATCCTGTAATCCGGGTATCCCAGTAACTCAGCGGTTTCATTCTTTTTACTGATTCCTGAAGTATCGCTTTTCACCAGGTCTTTGGTATTACTGACAACAACCAGTTGGTATTTATCAATAACGTATTTACCGTCGAGACTGTCGTATAAGGTATTCAGGCTTATTTTATTGTAAACACCATCCAGGCTAATATAAACCGTTTTAATACCGCTTAAATATTTATCAAATGGCTTCCAGAAAATATTATAAGACGTTTTATTGGATATTTTATATTTGACCGTATTGATATACCGGTTAAATTCCCTGCTTTCCATATTCAGCCCATCAGGAATTATAACCAGGTCAGGGTGATTTATCGTATTATGATCAACGATCAAACCGGCGTAAATCACGGAGTCATTCCTGATATTTTTTTTGATCCGGATAATTTCAATGGCGGCTTCATCCGGGGTCAGCGCCGACTGAATATCTCTCCATGTCACCTCCGTGCTGTCCCTGCCCTGTGAAAACAACTCTGATCTGGCGGATAATTCTTTTTCGACATCATTGGCCTCCTCCTGCACCGTATTTACATTGAGGCCCTGGCTGGCAAGTTCTTTTTTTGAATAGCTGTACATTCTCACCAGCTGTTCTTTCAGGGAAACCCATTGGTTAAAGCGGTCTATCAGGTCCTGGTCCCCGCTGGTCAATATTCTGTATCTTATCTTGGAGGAAGTGTTCAGAAGGATAGCCTTGGTTTTAAGCCGGAGATTATAAAGATCGGATAGGATGGACGAATCGGTACCGGCATAATCGACACCGAAATCGAAATAATCATCTATAATGGGTCGTAATTTATTATAAAATGCCGTTTTTTCCTTTTCGCTCATCGCGGGAAACAGGTCTTTCAGTTCTTTCAGATAAATTCTTAAGGCTTCGTTATAACTTATGCGGGCGTCGGATTCATTTCCCAATGCATCATTGATAACGGCCAGACCGAATTGACCATAAGCATAATCGGGGTGCTCGGTTCCGAATACGCTCTTACGGATTTCCACTGATTCCTTCATTAAAGGAAGTGCTTTATCAAACTTGCCTTCATCCTGATACAAAGTAGCCAGGTTGAATAATTTCCGGGCATACGAAGGATGTATTTTCCCATAGGTGTTTTCATCAATTTTCAAAGCCTCTAAAAAAAGGGCTTCCGCTTTATCGGTCCGGCCTGTTTTCTGGTACAGGGAAGCCAGGTTCTGCAGGGATACTGCATAATCAGGATCGTTAATGCCTTTACTGATACTGTCCCTGCGGACCGCTTCAATCAACAGGGGCTCGGCGACATCATATTTTTCCTGTAGCTGATTCAAGGTAGCCAAATTTTGAAGCGTTACGGAGTACAGGGGATCCTGATGTGAAAGGTTATCCATGTTCTCTTTATATAATTTTTCAGCCTCGCTATAGTTGCCCAATTTCTGATAAAAAACGCCAAATGAATTGACACAATTCTGGTAATTCTTACTGTCCCGATTTTCATCTGTACCCAGAATTTTCTGGGCAGCCCGGTAATTCTTTTCTGCAGCATTATAGTTACCCATGCCTTGTTTGGAACGCGCTAAATTAAGATACGCTTCTCCTGCTTCCGAGCTCGAATCACCGAATTCATTAATGCTTTGGGCGACCGATTCAGTAAATAATGAATCCGCTGTGGCTGCATTGCCTATATTCATGTTGATCAGGCCCAGGTTCGTGATTACATGGGAATATAAAGCAGGGTCCTTAATGTCGGAATTATTGATAATACCGAGTGCCTCTTTCAAACTGCTGATCGCTTCCGGAAATTTACCGTTTAAATCCAATATCGCTCCGTAACTGTTCAGGGTATTGGCGTAGGCAGCACTATTTCCTTCATTTAATTCTTTCCGGATGGTAAGGGCCTGTTGTATGCAACTGTCAGCCAGGGTATTTTTCCCGGTTTCCAGGTTCAACGCCGACAGGTTTTCCAGAACTTTGGCATGTAAATCCGAATTATACATATTATTGACAGTACATAAATCGCTTGCTTTCGTGAGATAAACTGCCGAGGTATCATAATCGCCGGCTGCTTTTAAGATCAGACCTTTCGTATTATAGGCTGCGATGAGATAATGGATTTTAATACTGTCGTTATTAAAAATATGAATCGTTTTGTCGATACTTTCAGCAGCCTCATGGTAATTATGCCGGCTGTAGAGTAACAAGGCATAATTCTCAAACAACAATCCTTCCCCCACGGGGTCATTAACCCCCCCCGCATCAATCAGGTCAAATGCATCCTTGTATGTCTTTTCGGCCTTGTCGAACTCTCTTTTATTCTGATAAATTACTGCCAGGTTGGCATAATCCGTAAGGTTAGAACCGGTTTCGGTCTGGGAGGCAGCCAGTATGTTTTTATTCGCAGTAAGCAAGCTGTCGTAAGCGGAAATATTGCCGGTATTTTTGTAAAGTTTTGCCAGTTGGTTGATCGCATCGGAGTATTCCGGGCCGGAAACTTCATTCATGGAACTTAAGAAAGCGGTATAATCGAGGAAGGCTTTGATCGATTGATCCGGTTCGGACAAACCGTTATAGGCAACGGCAGTAATTAATAAAGCCTCACCGAAAATTTTTTCTTTAGTCATTCCGTTATCCCTCAGAATGGATATTAATCTATTGGCCTTTTGCAAGGCCTCGTCATATTTTAATTGCTTCAGGTTGAGATTCCCTGCATTGCGGAGCGTAGTCAAATAGTTAGCCGGTAAATTTTCAAGGCTCTCATAGACTTTCAGGCTCCTGTCAAAATAATTTCCGGCTGAATCGTAATTCCCTGTCGAATAATAAAGCAATCCCATTTCATCCAGGATGTTTCCATAAACTTCGGCATTCCGGCCGGTATCGGACCTGTAAATTTTTTCAACTATTTTAAAGTTTAATAATGCCGAATCGGATTCTTTCGCTCCCTGGTAATTTAAAGCAAGGGTATGAAATGAATTCGCATAATCAAGGCTTGTAGAATCGGCTACTGATCCGACAAGGTTCGTTTCTGCCAATCCAAATTCAATGCCTTTCCGGTATTGCCCAAGATTATAACAGGAGTTGGTAATTAATTTAAGGGTATAAACGTAGGCTTTTGTCTTTTTGCCATATTCCTTTTCCGCTGAATTCAGGCAGGCCTGCCCGCTGTCCAGGACGCCGGAAAAATCGGCAGCATTATAAGTATTAAGGAGAGAATTATATTGCGATTGCCAGGTTTGGCTGAAACAATGACTATAAGCAAATAATAGTAAGAAGAGTAATAAGGGTGTCCTCGGCATCAATTTAAATAAAACTCCTATCGCCAATATAAGAACAGTTTTGAAGCCTTTCAAATTTTGGCGTAATTATATGGTAAATTCACGGCTTTTAACAATAATAAAGGTTATTAAAATATGAAAATAAATCTTGCCTGCCCGCTGATCCTGGGAAGCAAGTCTCCGCGTAGGAAAGAACTGCTGGAACAACTCGGGCTTGAATTTACGATCCGGAATTCGGAGATCGACGAGGAAGTGCCATCCTCCGTAACGCCCATAGGGGCCGCCGTATACCTGGCTGAAAAAAAAGCCAGGTCGTTGCAGGATTCCCTCACCCAGGAAATATTGCTCACGGCGGATACCGTTGTAATCGCGGAAGGGGAAATGCTGGAAAAACCGGTGAATCCGGAGGAGTCCTATAAGATGCTCGAAAAGTTATCCGGCAAAGTTCATGAGGTGATTACCGGCGTTTGCCTCTTACACAATGGAAAATATTATCTGGAATCCGATACTACCCGAGTTTATTTCCGGGACCTTAGCGATGAAGAAATCATTTTCTATACTTCAAAATATAAACCTTACGACAAGGCCGGCGGGTACGGGATCCAGGAATGGATCGGGCTGGTGGCGATCGAAAGAATAGAGGGATCCTATTTTAACGTGATGGGCCTTCCGGTCTCGCTGGTATACCGCCTTCTGAAGGTAAACGGTTTTTTAACAATTAAATAAGCGTTTCCCGTAGCCAGTAGCATTTAAATTTTCATTATATCTTTTGATTTTTATTTTATTGAGTCAATGCAAAAAAGAGGAGCCAATTCAATTAACATCAATTGAACCCTCGGATAAATATTTTGAAGAATATTTAAATCAAATTATTTTACTTAATTAGGCTTAATTAGTGGATTTATAAAGAAACTTAACGTCTACTATTTGACCCCTTATTTAACCATCTTAATCTTCATAAATTCTGTGGTTAACAGCATTTAATCAATATATTGCTGAATTAATTAACATTATTATTATATTTATGCTGTATTAAAACAGCAAAATGGACAATGTAATTCGAAAATCCAATATTTTCACGCAGAATCAATCCCTCGCATGGGAACGATCATTAGTTACTAAAATTGACTGGAATGACCGATTGATCGGGATTCTTGGGGCCAGGGGGACTGGTAAAACCACTATTCTGCTACAGCGGCTAAAAAAGACTTATGGAGTATCGAATGAAGCTTTATATGCTTCCCTGGATGATATTTATTTCACTGAAAACAGCCTTATTGAAATGGCTGAGACATTCCGGAATCAGGGAGGCAAAATCCTTTTTCTGGACGAAGTTCATAAATATCCTACCTGGGCCAGGGAAGTAAAAAACCTGTATGATCTTTACAAAGACCTACGAATTGTATTTACCGGATCATCCATCCTTGACCTGTTAAAACAAAATGTGGACCTCAGTCGCCGGGCAGTTCAATATGAATTACCGGGGTTATCCTATCGGGAATATTTACAATTTACCGGGTTATATAATATCGAAAGCATTCAATTCAACGATATTATAAATAAGCATATACAGATAGCCTCAGATATAACCCAATCTTTCCGGCCATTGCAATATTTTCCAGACTATCTCAAACAAGGGTATTATCCTTTCTTTGCCGAAAACCCCAACACCTACCCTATCCGCCTGGAACAAATGGTTAAAATGGTTATTGAAAGTGATCTTCAGTTCCTGGAAGGATTTGATCCGCACAATACCCGTAAGATTTATCAGTTACTCTACATTTTGGCGGCCAATGTTCCGTTCAAACCGAATATCACCAAGTTGAGTGAAAAGATCGGTATACACCGGAATACGTTAACACAGTATATTCATTATCTTGAAAAAGCAAGGTTGATCAATGCCTTAAGTGCAGCAGGCAAAAGTACAAGCATCCTTCAGAAACCGGATAAAATATTTCTTGAAAATCCGAACCTTCACAATGTACTTTCAGAAAATGCCGATAAAGGAAGCCTAAGAGAGGGATTTTTTCTTAACCAGATTCGGAATGCCGGACATAATATTTCATTACCTATCTCAGGAGATTTTATTATCGATGATACATACCCCTTTGAAATTGGCGGTAAAAATAAAACAACTCAGAAGATTTCCGGAATTGAAAATGCTTTTATTGCAGTTGATGATATTGAAATAGGAGTTAATAATAAGATATCTCTATGGTTATTTGGATTATTATATTAATCTTAAAGAAATAATATAAACAATTAGCTGTATGAAAGGCTATAATCTGGCAATGATGGAAACATAATTTTAAAATAAAAATTAAGTGAAATTGCCATGAAGCCTAAAATAATTTTTGTCATCTTTTTTTTTAAACTATGTTATCGCGACAATATAAATGATAATTGTCAATACAGTAACTGCGTGCAAACTGCGAGCAAATAAAAAAGCAGTTAACAAATTTTATTGTTAACTGCTTGATTTTCAGGAGCCACCAGTCGGATTCGAACCAACGACCCGCTGATTCAAAATCGGGATTCAATTTATATAGCCTGCAATTCCCTAACAATTATTTCCCTGATACGTTCGGTCCGGATAACCAGCGCGCATTTAAAATGCCCTTCCGGGCACTTCGCCCTTCCGTGGATCCCGCAAGGCCGGCACGCGAGCTCACCTTCGTATTCCACGATAAATGATTTTTCCGACAACGGTCCGTATCCAAAAGCGGGAATGGTAGAACAAAATACGGCACATACGGGGGCGTTCACTGACGAAGCGATGTGCATGGGTGCGGAATCATTGACAATATTCATCATGGCATCTTTCATTAATGCTGCGGTATCGAGAATGTCCAATTGCCCGCAAAGATTATGAACCTGATAATTCCTGCAGTTATTCTTAATACTCTCCCCCATTTCAAAGTCAGCAGGCGAACCTACAAGGTAAATAAGCAGATCATCGGGCAATGAAGAAATCAACTCAACCCATTTATTGACCGGGAATTGTTTGGTAAACCATACGGAAGAAGGAGCAATACAAATAAATGAATTATTTTTTAACGGGTCCACCTTTTCATAATTAGAGGTTGCCGGGTATAATTTAGGTTTTGCCGCATCCCCGTCGGTCATCCAACTGATCAATTCATGGTTTCGTTCAGTTTCATGTTTCCCATCAAAAGAATGTTTAACTTTTAATGAAAAAAAACGGGACAAGGGGTTTTTATCAAAGCCTGCTTTTATTGGTGCACCCGACAACAGGGTAATCAGGCCGGTTGTAAAATAGCGTTGAACATTGATCACCAGATCATAGTTCCGTTTCCTGATACGGAAGATCAGCTTAACCAGGTTTTTGTACTTACCCGATTTTTTATCAAATACCAGCACCTCTTCAAGGAAGGGATGACCGGCGAGGATCTTTTCATTTCCTTTTCTCAATAAAAAATCGATCCCCGACTCAGGGTAATGCTGATGCAACTTTTCAATCAGGGAAGTGGCCAGGATCACATCCCCCAGGAAAGCAGTCTGGATAATTAAAATTTTTTTCAGGCTTGGCTGGCCCATAGTGACTAAATCTAAACTCATAATTATATTAACCTCCGGATCAGCTCAAGGCCTTTAATCGATGGTGGAAATCCAGGGAAATTACTAATCCTGCAACTCAATTCCACAAGGATTAAGGAAACGGCTACTTCCGGGGCTTTCGCTTTTACAAAGGTAAGCAGGAAGGTTAAAAAATCAGTAGAAAGCCTTGAAAATCAATTATTTGGAAGCAGTAGTAGCATTGCCCGGATTTTTATTTCCTTCTTTATTATTCGTGGCTTTAATAGCTTCGCCTCCCTTTAACCGCTTGGAAACAACGATAAACGGGCCGGAAACCACTTCCTGACCTTCTTTGAGGCCGTCGGTTATCTCGATGTTATCATAATCGCTGATCCCCGTTTTTACAGGAACTTTTTTGGCCGTTCCGTTATCATTCACGAAGACCACCTCAACATCATTCTTTGAGGCTACGGAATCCGGGTTGCTGCTTCCCGAATTGCCATTATCCGTGCTGCCCTCAGGGGCCATACTTCGCGTGGTAACGGCCGATAGGGGAACCGCTAAAACATCATTTTTTACATTCGTTATAATTTCAACACTGGCCGTCATTCCCGGTCTGAACGGATACCGGTTGGTTTTAAGCAGGTCACTGTAAGACTCGGGAAGTATCCTCACTTTTACCTTAAACTCCGTAACCGCTTCGGGGGTAGCCTTGGTATTGGCCGTGTTGGAAATTTCGGTGACAATGCCTTTGAATTTTTTATTCAGGTAACTGTAAGCATCCACGTCGATATCGGCCGTATCATTCATCGCAACCTTAATGATATCATTTTCATTTACGTCAATCTGTACTTCCATTACATTCAGGTCGGCAATCCTCAGCATTTCTGTTCCGGTCATCATGGAAGTTCCCACCACTCTTTCTCCCTTTTCAACGCTTAGCTTGGAAACAATACCGTTTACAGGGGCATATACATTGGTTTTCCTTAACGTCTCTTCCGCATCCTTAACCGATGCCTGCGTACTTTCTACCGCATACTGAGCACCCAGGATAGTTTCTTTTGCAGATTTAAGATTACTCTCTGCTACCTTAAAGTTAGCCTCGGCAAGTTGGTAGTCGGCGTCGGATATTACCTTTTCATCTCTTAATTCCTTACTTCGTTCAAAGGCATATTTCGTCTGTTCATAGGAAGCTTCTGCGCTGGACTGCCGCGCTTTGGCTTCAGCCAGGTTAGCTTTTACCTGGCTTAAAGTTGCCTCCTCCCTATCGAGTGCGGATCTATAATTGTCAGCACGGATTTTTAATAAAAGCTGCCCGGTGTTAACGGAGTCTCCCTCCTTAACATTCAGCTCGACAATTTCGCCTGAAACATCGGGGCTTATCTTCACCTCTTTTTCGGGTTGTACATCGCCCGAAGCGCTGACCTTTTCTATAATTTGTGTTTTTTGCGCCTTAGCCAATTCTACATCAATTGCCTTTTGTTTGCCGATCCAGCCTGCTTTTTTCCCTACTGCTGCAAAAATGATCAGCAGAACTACGACAATGATTAAAATTGTAAGTAACCGGTTTGATTTTTTCTTAGCCATTATTTATCAAGAGTAAGTGGTTTACCAATATAAAAATCGAGAACTTTTTGAGTAAAAATAAAATTATATTTTGCCCGTAACAGGTCGGATCTTGCACGGAATAAATTATTACTGGCGACCTGGTAATCGATATAGCTTTTAGCACCCAGGTCATAACTTTTCTGGGTGGCCCGGAACGATTCTTCCAGGGAAGTAACCTGTTTTTGTGAAGCCTGATAAGTCTGGCTTGCCGCCAGGGCATTATTATAAGCCAATTCGATACTCTGTCGTAACTGCAGCCTTACCTGCTGGGCCTGCAGATCGGCGCGATCAGATTGGATCTTGGCCCGCTGGTAATTTGTCCGGGCCGACAGGCCATTAAAAATCGGGATCGAAAGAGAAAGACCTATGGACTGGCTCCGGTTATCTTTGAACTGGTCAAAAACCGGGTAATTATCGACATATTTTCCGGCCGGTACCGATTGATCGGTAAATACCGGAATTCTAGTCGTATTGTCGAGCGGGTTTATGAAATAACCAATCGGGATCGTCTCCATGGAAGATGCGCCGCTCGGGTCGGCAACAAATCTTTTCCGGTTGGCTACCGAGGAATAATTGCTGTACATGTTGGCATATAAGGATAAACTCGGCATCATCGTTCCCCTGGCTATTTTAATTCCATATTGTGATGAGAGAACACTCATATCGGCACTTTTTACCTGGGGCATAATTTCTTCTGCGGTATTGTAAATACTGTCGGGAGGAATTAATTCCGGGACGATATTGGCGGCGCTTAAATTGGGTATTTTCACATCAAAGGGTTGATCCGACGGAAACAGCAATAACTGTTTCAGTTGAAGCCTGGCAAGCCGCAGATCGTTTTCCGAAGAGATCACCTGTACTTTATTACTTTCCACCTGGGCCAGCAGATCCAGTTCATTACTGTAGGGCAGGGCTCCCGCCTTTACCTGTTTGCTGGTTGTTTCAAGCTGAGTCTGGGTGGTATTGAGCTGTACTTTTGAATTTTCAAGCAATTCCACGTCGAGGATCACATTCAGGAAATCATTCGTAACTTCCAGCATGATATTGTTCCTTACCGACTGCAGGTCATATTGACTTGCCTGAAGGTTTGTCTTGTCCATCTTCAGGGTATACTGTTTCTGCAAGCCTTCGAACAAAGGCAAGCCGGCATTACCCTGCACGTTCAGCGATTGAATTCGCTGCGTAGCGAACAAGTTGGTA
>CAYNCU010000126.1:0-12706 GCA_964395765.1 uncultured Roseivirgaceae bacterium
AGACGCTATGGAGAAGATCATTAGGCGTACCGCAAAAATAGGATATGAAAAAAATATAAGAGGCGCTCTGCTGAATATGTCCAACCCGGAAGAAGAAAGCGTTGAAGACCTTGATTACGAAGATTTTAAATCCAATCCCGAAAAATATACGATCGTGGATGTCAGGAATTATTCCGAAACCAAATCCGATATGATATTTAAACATGCTATCAATATTCCTTTATATGAATTGAGGGACAGAACAAAAGAGATACCTTCCGGAAAAGCATTAGTTGTTCACTGCGCCGGTGGTTACCGTTCGGCTGCCGCTTCAAGTATTATTGCCAGAGAACTTAAAAATATCAGGGTTTATGATTTGGGTGAAAAAATTAAAGATTTCAGGGCCAATGTGGTCTCCTCCCTCGAATAAAGCCTTTTTTCCGCTTTTTGGCTTATTTTATTGCTTTCCGGTTCACTAAGAATTCTCCTCTTACGATATTTTTTAGTCTTAATTTATAGGTTTATTAATTCATACTATTCAGGTAGGTTGTATATGAATTTAAAATCACTCAAATTTGTAGCATAGAGAATAACCGTTAATTCCAATGAATTTAAAATCGGATCCATGATTGTAGAAAGATATAAAATATGTTAATAATGAATTGGATTAAAGAACCGTGGCCATGGTATATCTCAGGGCCACTGATAGGATTAATGGTACCGGTTCTGTATCTGGTAGCCAATAAATCGTTCGGAGTATCTTCCTCACTCAAACACATTTGTGCCGCATGTATTCCGGGAAATGTAAAATTTTTCCGGTACGACTGGAAAAATGAGAGCTGGAGTTTACTATTCGTTTTCGGAATAGTATTAGGAGGATTTCTCAGTCACTGGTTTTTATCCAGCGATCAGCCTGTTCAGATCAGTGCAGCCGCTCATAATGACCTTGTTAAACTGGGGATCACTCATTTCAATTCGATGATGCCTACTGACATATTTAATTGGAAAAATATTCTTTCCATCAGGGGTTTCACCTTCATCGTATTGGGAGGTTTCATGGTAGGGTTCGGTTCCCGTTACGCTGGCGGCTGTACTTCGGGCCATGCGATAACAGGGCTTGCCAATTTCCAGTTTGCTTCCCTGGTCGCAGTTATCGGCTTTTTTGCCGGTGGTCTGGCTGTCACTTATTTACTTTACCCCCTATTATTACACTGAACATGAAAAATATAAAATTTCTTTTACTGGGCATACTTTTCGGCGTAATCCTGATCAAATCAGAGGTAGTTTCCTGGTTCCGTATCCAGGAGATGTTCCGTTTCGAATCCATCCAGATGTATGGCATCATCGGATTAGCCATCCTTGTTGGAGCCCTGTCCACCCAATTGATTAAGCGTTACCAGTTGAAATCGGTCAATGGGGAACAGGTAATCATTTCGGTCAAAAACCTGGATAAAGGAACCTTGTTCGGGGGAATTATCTTCGGTTTCGGCTGGGCATTGACAGGGGCCTGCCCGGGGCCGCTTTTCGCACTGGTTGGTGACGGATATAGTGTTATTTTGGTTGCCCTGGCCAGCGCCATTTTCGGGACCTGGGTTTACGGATGTTTTAGGGAAAAACTTCCCCACTAATTTTCCCCAACCCATTTTTTTATTTCGTGATCATGGGCTTCATTCATTCTAATTTGATGATAACCCTTGTGCAGGCATAAATTAATCCTCGTCATTTTAAAAAATTCAAATTTTATTATCAGAATAATTTTTTTACTAATATATTTAGCTAAAAATCGAATATTTTTAGATATTTATGTTACTCCCTTATCTTACACTGGTAACTCCTGTAGCCCAAATTGAATCGGATTATCATTTTCTTTTCCAATCATCATTTAATTTCACCTTCCGGTTTACATCGGGAATGAAGGTCCCCGGAATTACTAACGAAGCTGATAAATTAATTCAATGTTTAACCTGGGGGATCAGTAAGAGCCCTGGAAATAAATATTCGACCTATTGGGTGCCGGTAGAAGGCATTCTTAAAAACCGCCAGACCCGGGCATTGATCAGATGCCGCCGATGCGTAATACTTACCAATTGCATTTTTATCCGGTATAAAAGGGAGAATATTCTATTATACAATCCGAAGGAAAAAGTGATCTTCCTGGCAGGAATATGGAAATCAATGAAATCACGGGAAAATTCGTTTGAGGATGGGTTTTCAATAATTACAAGACCTTCGCCAGTACGTTTGGCGAACTTGTCGGAACGCCTGCCTTTGATTCTTCACCGCAACCGGATACGTACCTTTCTGAATTCAGAAAGGCCGATGATGGACATTTCGGGGATTTTGAATGATTTTCATTATCCGGAATTAAACGGCTATCCGTTGAATGATCAAATTATAGCCAAAACGGAGTGGGAACGCAAAGATTTATTACCGGCCGGAAATAAATTATTTCTTAAGCAGGAATCCACGGTTCAGCATTTTTTGCTTTCAAGAAATTATTTTTGGTGATCAATGGATTATGCTATCGTAGATATTGAAACAACGGGAAGTCATTCCAATTTTGACAAGATCACCGAAATTGCCATCCTGGTTCATAATGGTAAAAAGGTAACCGACCGCTTCTCCTCATTGATCAATCCAGAGGTTTCCATACCCCTTTGGATTTCATCACTTACGGGAATCACCAATGAGATGGTTTCTGAAGCTCCTAAATTTTATGAATTAGCAAAAGATATCTACCAGATGCTGGAGGGGAAAATTTTTGTAGCGCATAATGTGAATTTCGATTATTATTTCATTAAGCAGGAATTCCGGTCTCTCGGTTCGGATCTGAATCTCAAGAAGTTATGCACAGTCCGACTTTCAAGGAAAATATTTCCAGGCTTTCCTTCCTACAGTCTTGGCAATCTGTGCCAGCGTTTAAATATATCGATCAACGACCGGCACAGGGCCTACGGCGACGCGGAGGCGACCGCCAAAGTTCTCGGCTTGTTAATCAAAAATGACAAAGGCGATCATATAACGAATGCTTTAAAACGGTCTTCTGTGGAATCTTATTTACCTCCCAACTTACCACGTGAACAATATGAAGCCCTTCCTGAAAAACCCGGGGTTTACTATTTTTTTGATAATGCAGGAAAAGTAATTTATGTTGGAAAGGCGAATAATATAAAATCCCGGATCAAGGGGCATTTTTCACCAGGCTCGGACACAAACAAAAGGCAAAGAATGGTGCAGGACATTCATGGCATCAGCTATGAATTATGTGGCAACGAATTAATATCCCTGTTATTTGAAGCCAATGAAATCAAACGCTTATGGCCTGTCTATAACCGGGTTCAGAAAAGAGCTATCCCGCCATATGGAATATTTTTTTATGAGGATCGTGAAGGATACAAGCGATTTTCTATAAGCAGAGTTAAAAAAAATGAACAGCCGCTTATCTCATTCCGGTCTTCCGATGAGGCAAGAAGCTTTATGGAGAAAATTACCGCCAAATTTTCTCTCTGTTCGAAATTCACCGGCTTACAGACCTCCCCGGGGGCCTGTTTTGAACAACGGATCGGTCAATGTGAGGGAGCCTGTATCGGCCGGGAAAAGCCCCGTAAATACAATAAAAAAGTGAATTTATTTCTCAAAACGCTTACTTCCACGAATATCTCTGTTTTCATTATAGGTAAAGGCCGGGAACCGGGTGAATCTTCCGTGGTATGGATCGATAAAGGAATTTATAAAGGCTTTGGCTTCATATCCGAAACCATTCATGAAAATGACCCCGAGGCCGTTAAAGAACATATAAAAACATATCCTGATAACCAGGATATACAGCGTATTCTGCATATCTATCTGCGGCGGGATCGTCAGTACAGAATAATCCCTTTAAACAAGAGTCAGGCGTCATTATTCATATGAATTTCTCCGGTAAGAAATAATTCTCTCTGCCTTTTCTGGATTGACATCTCCTCGTTAATACTATACGCCGGTTATCAGATTATTTTTTATATTTTTATACGTCGGTATTAATTTTTGACGGGACATCGATGTTCTTTAAAATCAAAAATGGATGAAAAGCATTGTAAACAGGCAAAGCGATTCAAGGCGCAAATTTCTTGAACAAATGGCATTGCTGGGATTAGGATTTCCAATTATCCCGGGGCTTATGAACTCCGGTTTGCACAGTGCCGGGAAAACCGTTACCCAGGCTAAAATTGATTCTATATCTGTTTTTTCCAAGCCACTCCAGTTTCTGAGTAGCGAGGATGCAGCCAAACTGGCATCTGAAATTGGCTTTGACGGGATCGATTATACGGTAAGGCCCCAAGGGCACATACTTCCGGAAAAGGTAAAGACGGACTTACCCAAAGCGGTCGAAGCCGCTAAAGTGGCGGGTATTACCGCCTCCACCATGACTACAGCCATCACCTCCGTGAAAGACCCCTATGCTGAAGATATACTTTCCACAGCTTCAAAAACAGGGATACGCTATTACCGTCTCGGCTGGTTAGAGTACGATCATCGTAAAAGTCTTATTGATAACCTGGAGAGATTAATCCCTCAATTCAGGGAACTCGCCGAAATGAATAAAAAATATAATATTACCGGTGACTACCAGAATCATGCTGGCGTCTTTGTAGGTTCTCCGGTGTGGGATCTCTACCAGGTTTTTAACACGCTTGATCCCGCCTGGATAGGCTCGCAATACGATATCCGGCATGCCACCTGTGAAGGAGCGGACTGCTGGCCGTTGGGTTTTGAGTTACTTTATCCTTATTTTCATACGCTGGTTATAAAAGATTTTTACTGGAGAAAAATTGACGGGAAATGGCAACCTTACGATACTCCCCTGGGAGATGGAATGGTCGATTTTCCATCGTATTTCAAACTGATAAAAAAATTCGGGATCCGTGGGACGATAACTGTACATTTCGAATACCCTTTGACTGAACAGCCGGATTCCATGCTCCCTGTAGGAGAGACAATGAACCAGGTGAAAGCAAAAATGAAAAAAGATCTTGCAACCTTAAGGAATTTTATAGCGGAAGCCGGAATAGAATATAAATGAAAACAGGTTTTTTAATAAGTTTTACTAACGGATAGAAGAATGCCGGGAAAACCGATAAAAATAATTATTACCGGGGCTTCGGGCCAACTGGGATCAGAATTAAAAATAAGGAAAAATAATCCCTCCTTCGAAATGATATTTACAGATCTCCCCGATCTCGACCTGAATGACAAACCGGCTGTAAAGGATTTTATTCTTGAACGAAAACCTGACTTTATTATTAATTGTGCCGCTTATACCGCTGTCGATAAAGCGGAATCGGAAAAGGAACTGGCTTATTCAATTAATGCGGATGTGCCTGATCATATTGCCGGCTTGTGTGAAGCTTCCGGTATAAACCTTATTCACATTTCCACTGATTTTGTTTTCCCGGGAACCGGTAACACCCCGATAAGGGAAGATGACGAAACAAAACCCGTAAACCATTACGGGAAAACCAAGCTGGAAGGAGAAAAAAAGGTATTACAAAATTGCAGGAATGCCATCATCTTAAGGACATCGTGGCTCTATGCTGTCCATGGGCATAATTTCGTGAATACCATGATCAAAGCCTCTTCTGAAAGGGATTTACTCAGGGTAGTCTACGACCAGGTTGGAAGTCCGACCTTTGCGGGTGATCTGGCAGAAGCCATATTAGAAATGATCACGAAGCTGAATTCCGGCAGTAATGATATTAAACAGTTACGAGGCATTTATCATTACAGTAATGAAGGAGTAGCTTCCTGGTATGATTTTGCAAGCGCCGTTTTTAAAATAAAAAAGATCAGGACCCGGCTCATACCGGTTTCAACGGCGGACTACCCCACCCCGGCCCGAAGACCTGCGTATAGCGTATTGGACAAAACCAGGATTAAAGAAAATTTCGGCCTTTCCATACCTTATTGGAGGGACAGTCTTGAAAAGTGTCTTTCACAAATGAATTTCTGAAATTACCTCACTAGGCCAAAATGATATCCGATATTAATGGATATAGCAGGGATAATGGTATTGGCATTATACGTTGCATTCCCGACCTCAACTACTTTATCGCCTGCCACAACCATATGGATGGCACCGGAAGGGTTGATATAAAGTTCCCGCCAGACTTTAATAAGGTATCCTGCCCCAAGGGTCAGAACATAATTCACATATTTACCCTGTGATTCATCATCTGAATTGATTACGGAACCCTGCCAGTAATCAGCTCCTCCTCCTGTCCACAGACCTTTAAATGCTTCCTGGTAAAAATAATCACATTCCAGGGCATAGGACCTTATCCTGTTTTTTTCAAATCCATCGGTAACCAGGAATCCCGGCATCGTTGTATACGCCGTTCCACCTCTGATCCGGATCTGGTTAAAGCCCCACCAAAGAGATCCTGAATATCCACCAGTCATAAAAGGCAACGGGTTGACTTCAGCTCCTGCCGCATAGTAGGACTCGTTGGATCTTCTGTAACGGTGTTGGGCGAGGGCCGTGTATACCAGTCCACAAGAAAAAAATATAGTTAAAAATATTATGAAATTCTTATTCACCATTTCATCCGCTTCTTTTACCGTTCTTCTTTCCTGCCCAAAGGTAAGTTAACTTGAACTCAACCGGTTGGCTTGTCGTTTTTTTGAACTGTCACGGATCTTTTTCCTAATCAAGTCGACCGGTATAATTGTGAGTGCGAAGCCAAACACCAATATCCATTCATTTAAATTCAAATCCCGGGCTCGCAGAATTTGTCCTCCGGTATAGGTAATAACAACCTGTATAATCAATATAGAACCAATTACTCTCCAGAAGCCTTTATTTTCCATGATATGTTCAAACAAATTTATTTTCTCTGTTCTTGCATTAAAGGCATTAAAAGTCACCATAAGTACGAATACATTAAAAAATGCCGTTAAGAAAACGTCCTGGTCAGGTATGCCATTTCTGACAAATAATTCCCGCATCGGTGAGTAACTCAGGAAAAATATGGAAAAAGCGGTTGTAAACAAGCCCCCGGTAAGGATGGCGGAAACCATATCCCTGGTCAGGATATTTTCATTCCGGTTCACAGGCGGCTCATCCATAAAACGTTTTAAGGCAGGTTCACCGCCGAAAGCAAGTGCCGCCAGTGTATCCATGATAATATTGATCCAGAGCAGTTGGATAATGGTCAGCGGAAGATCGACACCGAAAAATGGGCCTAGCAATGCCGTAAGCACTGCGGCAACATTTATGGTCAACTGAAAGACGAGGAACTTTCGGATGGAACGGAAAATGGTTCTTCCATAACGGACTGCATTGGTAATGGATTTGAAATTATCATCGAGAATTACAATGGAACCCGCTTCCTTAGAAACCTCCGATCCGCTGCCCATGGCAAATCCGACATCTGCCTGTTTTAAGGCAGCCGAATCATTTACCCCGTCGCCGGTCATCCCTACTACCCTGCCGGTTCGTTGGGCCACTCTTACGAGTCTGCTTTTATCCGTAGGGAAAGCCCTGGCCACAACCCGCAATTTGGGTAAAATATGCTCCAGCTCTTCATCTGTATAACTGTTAAGTTCGGAAGAGGTTAGTACGAGATCATCCCTGCTTTTCAACAAGCCTGTTTCTTTCGCTATAGCTACCGCCGTACCCCTGCGATCACCGGTGATCATGACGACCTGAACACCGGCCCTGGCCGCTTCCTCAATCGACCAGACCGATTCTTCCCTGATTTCATCCCGGATGCCGATTATCCCCACCAAGGTTCTGTTACCGGGCAGGGTTTTTGTTTCCACGATTTTTTCCTCCGACACCGCCACAGCGATTAACCGTACCCCCTCCGAAGCAAGTTGGTCCAGCCTGTCAATTAAACCATTCAGGTCTGACAATTGCTTCTTATTTCCATCGGAATCATAATAAAAGTCACAACCCTCGGTAAGTATTTCTGCTGCTCCTTTGATAAGAGTGATTGAATCGCTGTGATCGAAAACGACATTAGGTCCGGTTTTGATTTGGGTTGCAGAAAATTTACGGGTTGAATTAAACAGAATGTTATTCTGAATCGTAAACTCGGCATGGTGTCTTTTAATCAGATTTTCCCTGGGTATGAATGACATCAATGCGCGTTCTGAAGTATTCCCTCCCAGCACATCGCCATTTTCAGTAATTATACAGGCTGTATTTCCCGTGATACTTGTCGTAAGGATATCTTTAGCTTTGGGTGGAATAGAATCAAATGAATTGAACTCTTTTAAATCACCGGTGATAAATATTTTAGGTACAAGATGTCCTTTCGTGATGGTGCCGGTTTTATCCGAAAACAGGATATTAAGGCTGCCTGCAGTTTCAATTCCCAGTAATTTGCGGACAAGCACCTTGGCTTTAAGCATTTTCCTCATGTTCAGGGAAAGTACGATGGCGATCATCATGGGCAGACCTTCAGGGACCGCGGCTACAATGATAATAATGGATAATACAAAGGCCTGCATGATATCGAAGATCACCAGGTCAACATGCCGGAAATAATCGAGAATAGCCGAAAAATCGAAATGATGAGAAATAAGGATTTTATCAAAAAGAAAAGCAACGAAGATGAGCCCCCCTGCAATATAACCATAACGGCTAATGCCCTTGGCAAGGGCCTCCAGTTTAACTTGTAAGGGTGACAGCCGTTGCTCCGCTTCAAATAATTCCTGCGCGAGCTTTCCATAGACCGTCTGATCGCCAACGACTTCAACTTTCATCATGGCCTCACCATCCTCTATAACTGCGCCGCGGAACAGGGAATGTTCTTCTAAAAGATCTTTGGGATTAAAATTAAAGTTCTCATCGGGTTTTGTTTTCTGAACAGGATCGGATTCTCCTGTTAGCGATGCCTGGTTTACCTTCACCTCCCCTTCTACCACATAACCGTCTGCCGGAACCTTGTCCCCGGATTGAAGAAGAACGTAATCGCCTTTGACGACCTCTCCGATCAATACATTGGTAAGTTCATTATTTCGGAATACTTTATTCTGGATCTGCGATGCTTCCTGTTGCAGCTTCTGAAATGACGTTTCATTCTGGTATTCATTCAAAGTGGAAACCAGGGTGGCCAGGATCACAGCCAGGGAAATGGCAACGGCTTCATACCATTCTGTGAGATTTAAAAAAGAAAGGACAAGTATAATTACAAGGGCAACACAAAGGATTATAATAATGGGGTTCTTAAAATTATCCTTAAGCTTATCCCAAAAGCTTTCTATTTTCTGTGGAGACAGATTATTACTACCGTATTTCTCTCGGGATTCATCAACCTCCCAATCAGATAATCCCTTGATATTATACTTCATTCAAAAATAGATTATACCCCTGAATTTGCCTTATATACTAAGATAAATCCAAATTAAAATAAACTTTCTTACATTTCAACCATTGGAATAGACAAAATTTACCCCCCATGGACCCCGAGGCAGCCTTGGAACCGGTTATATGCTAATATTTTTTGCATTTAAACTGCCTAACTGCCTGTATCTATCTTTTTGGATTATTTATTATATTATTCAATGACTAACGATTCCGGAAAGAAATTATTAGCTGTGATCTCTCCTCTATCCGTGAAAGATAGAAAAATTATTGATTTACGCCGATTATTTTCAGATAATTTTTAATGTTTTACGGTTTGATAAAATGAAATAAAAATCCTTTCAGGATCAAATCATCATTTAATCTTCTGAAACGGGAATATCACTCTCACCGGCTTATCCGGGGGACCTGAATTTTTCGCGATGGGAAGGAAATAATCACCGTTTTCCTATCTGCCGGATTGTAAATTTTACTGTTCAGCCTATCACCATAATCAATTAATTAGTTTCGATTTGATGCCGATAATTAGTAAATTCGCCGCCTCATTAACCTTATTTTTATAATGAAAAAGATTTTTTATTCTTCCATCCCCATTATTTTATTATTGTTACCCTTTGTCTTCTTTTCCTGTAAAACAGACAACCATATAGGGCTGCAATTATATTCGGTTCGCGATAGTATGCAAACCGATCCGAAAGGGACGCTCGCCAAAGTAGGCGAGATTGGTTATCGATATGTTGAAGCTGCCGGTTATAGTTCCGGAAAATTTTACGGAATGACACCTGCCGATTTCAAAGCTGAAGTTGAAAAGGACGGTATGATATTTTTGAGCTCCCATACCGGCCAGCCTCTTCCGGATTCAGCGCACTGGAATTGGGTGATGAGCTGGTGGGATACGTGCATCGATGCTCATGTAACTGCCGGTGTTAAATATATCGTTCAACCCTTCATGGGTGAAGCTGCCTATCGTAATCTTGATACCCTTAAAATGTATTGTGATTATTTTAATTCGGTCGGGGAAAAATGTGCTGCCAAGGGAATTAAATTCGGTTACCATAACCATGAGAATGAATTTAAATCCATCGGCGACACCCGGATTTATGATTTCATGCTGAATAACACGGACCCCTCGAAAGTGTTCTTTGAAATGGACCTTTGGTGGATCACCCAAGGCGGTGGAGATCCGGTTTCCTATTTTGATAAATTTCCCGGCCGGTTCCTGATCTGGCATGTGAAAGATGAAAAGGAATTGGGTAAAAGCGGGAAAATTGATTTTACCCCGATATTCGCAAAAGCGCAAGAAGCCGGCGTTCAATATTACATTATTGAAATTGAAGAATATTCCATGCCTCCTATCGAAAGTGCAAAACAATCCTATGAATATCTTATCAAATCAAACCTGATAAAATAATCGTTACAGAAGGCTTCGAATTATCGACATCCTCTTTATACAGTACCTCAGCTGTCCGAAAATCAATCCGGACAGCTGTTTTTTTTTGAAATATTATCTATCTTTTAGCGTTAAATTTACAACTATGAAATCCATAACCTTCTTTCTCGCTCTTATGATTGGTTTTTCGATTCGTTCCTTAGCCCAGACAAGTTATGAATCGGATGAGTTTCAGACTTCCAACGGAAAACTTAAAATCACGTTTATCGGTCATGCCAGCCTTATGTTTGAATATAATCATCTTGTTATTCATGTAGATCCCTGGAGCAAGGAAGGGGATTACACAAAATTTCCGAAAGCGGATATTATCCTTGTTACCCACCATCATGGCGACCATTTAGATAAAACGGCAATTAACGATGTAACCAAGGATGGAACAGCGTTGCTTCTGACTGCCTTATGTAAAAAAGAAATCGGGATGGGCACCGTTATGGCTAATGGTGATACTAAAACCATTAAGGGAATTAAAATTGAGGCTGTGCCGGCTTATAACCTCGTTCATATGAATAATGAAGGTAAGCCTTTTCATGAAAAGGGGGCCTGCAACGGGTACGTAGTAACTTTCGGCGATAAAAGAGTTTACATTGCAGGTGATACGGAAAATATCCCGGAGATGAAAAACCTGAAGAATATTGACGTTGCATTTCTGCCGATGAACCTTCCCTATACCATGACGCCTGAAATGGTAGCGGATGCCGCTAAGATGTTTAATCCTAAAATCCTTTACCCTTATCACTATGCAAAAACATCCGATTGCGATACGCTTGTTAAGCTCCTTGCCAATGATAAGAATACGGAGGTCAGGATCCGGAAATTCTGAATCTTTCGCAAATCTTATCTTTGCTAACCCATTGTTTTTTAGTTAATTTTGACTAAAATTCATCCGTGACTATAAAAAAGAACATTCGAATTTCCTGTGCGGTATGCGGAAGCCGGAAGGATTCTATGTTTTCTGATCTTGGGCAGGAAGATCTTGAAACTCTCAACATTCATAAAACCTGTATATTATATAAAAAGGGCCAGACCTTATATTACGAAGGCACGCGTCCTATGGGTTTATTCTGTATAAACTCCGGAAAAGTTAAAGTATTTAAAATTACATCCGATGGAAAGGAACAAATCCTTCACCTGACTAAACCCGGCGACTTCATAGGTTACCGGGCTTTGATATCCGAAGATTTTTATTCAGCATCTGCCACCGTGATTGAAGAAGCGGCAATTTGTTATATCCCGAAAGCCGATTTCCTGAAAATCCTGAATAGCAACCCGCAATTCTTTAAACGAATGATGAAGAAGCTCTGTGATGATCTCGGGATCATGGAACAACGGTTGGTTACTATTGCACAAAAGTCAGTCAGGGAACGACTGGCTACCACGTTGTTAATGCTTAAAGAAACGTATGGAATGGAAGGAGAAGAAAAAAGCACATTGATTGATATTGCGCTGTCCCGTGAAGATCTGGCCAATATAATTGGCACGGCAACGGAGACAGTAATCCGACTTCTTTCAGAATTCAAAAACCTGGAATTAATTTCATTACAGGGAAAGAAAATAAAAGTCCTCGATCCCCAGGGACTTCTGAAGGAAGCAGATTTTTACGCCTGATAATCAGGTAATTTATTTCAAATAGAATTGCAGGTATTATGACTTTTGTCACTTTTTTCGATGATAGCTATCATTCGTAAATTATCTGTAATTGAGTTTCTTTGATTATAAGGCAATCCGAAGATTGTCTTTTAAATTTTATTCAAATGAATCATATTCTTGTTCCAACCGATTTCTCCGAGCAATCCGCCTTTGCACTGGATTTTGCCATACAGATTGCAGGCATGAACGGTGGTTCCTTGAATCTGCTTAATGTCATAGATTACCCCGGGCTGTCTACCGTTTGGATGGGAGGATTAAATGTAATCGGCGGTTCTGAGCTG
>CAYNCU010000127.1:0-12675 GCA_964395765.1 uncultured Roseivirgaceae bacterium
CTTAATAATTGAATCCCCCGGGATGACGGTGATATATTTAATATCCCCGTAACCGTCGCTGTTCATGGTGGAGCAAAAATACGCCCTTTGATGAGCGACATCAAGATCATAATAAAGTTCCCGGCCATTGGTATTGACCAGGTTTCCGAGATTCTCAGGAGGAGACCAGTTTCTCCAGGTATCATCGAGTCTTTTGGAGACATATAGATCAAAACTGCCTTCCCCTCCGTGGCCGTTGCTGGCAAAGATCAGGGTTTTGTTATCAGGGCAGATATAAGGAGTCATTTCCTCCAGCGAGGTATTGATCACAGGTCCCAGGTTCTGGATATCGGTCCAGGTACCGTCATGTCGTTTAAAGCAAACATAGATATCTTCCGCACCCTTTGAATCATAACTTTCCACGGACAGGACCATGACCTGGCCATCGGCGGATAACCGGGCATCCTGGTGTTCTGAATTCTGATGGTAATATTTGATTTCCACTGCCTGGGGGAAGCTCCAGGAATTGCCATTCCGGTAGGACACCGAAATCCCTCTGGTAACCGGTTTTCCTCCTGAAGGATCATAATGGCCGACCAGGTAAACCGCATCTCCTCCATTGAAAAAACCAATGATGGCATTGTATTCCTGGTTATTCCAGACGGGGCCGGCATTTTGGGCCGAAAGCCAGTTCCCAGCCGAATCCTGCCTGGAAAACCATATATCCCCCGGGTCCCTCCTCCCTCCTACATTATCAGGGTGCTTGCTTCGGGTGAAATATAGCGTCTTCCCATCAGGGCTTAAAACAGGTGCCTGTTCGTCGTAGGGGGAGTTAATATTGCTGCCGACGCTTTGTACCGGACCTTTATAGGTTCCCTGTGAATATATCATGACCGGCGCAAAAAGAGCAATAAATAAAAAATCAAGAAATACCTTTTTTTTCATCCTTATATAATTCTTCAAGCCTTTTTTTCAATTATAGTGCAAATATTTAAAAATGTCAGCTAATTATTGAAACCTGTTTGTGGATAAGTTTTAATATTTTTTTTAAAATATGATACTATTATGAAATATTATTACCTCTTGGTTAATATTGTTTAGATAAAAGAATTAATTTTTACCTGGAAAGCTATTATTAACATTTTACTCAAATCACCTTTTTTGAAAATGATTTTTGCACATTTAAGTCATTTCAATTAGGTTGTAAGATGGCAATAGTTTATAGAGTAAACGATTTATTTTCCCGATAAAATAGTTCATAAAAGTATAGCTATTAATCATTATTACTAAAAGGCCTTCCTGATGATATCTTCAAAAGGCAATTTACAGATTTTGATTTCATGTTGTTAAAAAATCGTTTATCAGCTAAATAAAGTCGATACAATTATAAATCTGACTAACCTGGACAAGTCAAAACCCAAAAGTTAATATTTCCCGCAGATCACGCAGATTTTCGCTAATTTTTCAGCGCTAATTCACTCAATCTGCGAAAAAATATCTTGCCATTTTTGGCTAAGATTTAATTGTTAAAGAACTGACTATCCGATCCGCTATATTTTACTCACCCACTTATTATCCTTAATGTAAAATCGCCATGGCAGATGAGCATGCTCCCCGGCATAATCGATTCCAATCCGTTTTGTTTTTATCGTTATGAAGTTAAGAAATTCCGGTCTGTCATTTTCTTCAATCCAGATTTTATCGCCACCCAGATATTCACCATTAAATTCAAGATCGATACCCAGGGCCTTGCTGAGCGCACCGGGTCCGGAAGTTATCCTTGTATCGGATAATTTTTTCCTTCTGGCCATCATAATATCAATTCCCTGCAACGGCTGTAAGCCTCTTATCAGCACTGCATCCGGTTCTTCTTTTATATTCGTCACCACATTGAATAAAAAATGAATCCCGTAATTCATAAAAACATAGGCGACTCCCCCCTCTTCAAACATTACTGAATTCCTGCGGGTTTTTCTTTTCTGAAAAGCATGACAGGCTTTATCATCGGAACGGTAAGCTTCAGTTTCAACAATAATACCCGAGGTGAGCGAACCCCCGACATGGGTTGAAAGTATTTTCCCGAGCAACTCCCTGGCTATTTTCGTAACGTCGGGCCGGATATAAAACTCTCGGGGTAGTTTATTTTGCATGTCTCACAAAACTTAAAATATAATCTGATAACGTTTGTCTTCAAAACCGAAACCTCAGGCCGGATTCCGGAAAACAAGGTTAAATATAGTTTTATAGTTACAAATATTCTTTGCTTACTGAGGGAATGTATTTATTTTTAAATCCGGGTTATAAACTGTTACAATAATCAGGCAAAAATTAAATTTCAAATAACAGTTACTTCAGTCTTTACACCGGAGGCATTCATTTCCCGAATAATTACCTGAAAAATTAGACCTGACTGAAACGGGATAAAATCAATAATTAATCATTCACCAAATAAATCAATAATAATGAAAAAAACATTTTCGCTGATTATGACGATCGCATTTTTATCGGCGGTTGGAATAACATTACATGCCCAGGTGATCAGAACACCCAGGCCGAGCCCTACTTCGACGGTAACGCAAAGTGTTGGACTTACGGATATCACCATTACCTATTCAAGGCCCGGGGTAAAAGACAGAGTTATTATGGGTGATCTTGTTCCCTACGGAAAAATTTGGCGTACCGGGGCCAATATGGCGACTAAAATCGATTTCAGTGACAGCGTATCCGTGGAGGGACATCCCCTGAAAGCCGGTACTTATGCCTTGTTTACTATTCCCGGCAAGGATGAGTGGACGATTATCTTTAACTCCAATTACAACCAGGACGGAGCATTCAACTACAAGGAGTCTGAGGACGTATTACGGTTTAATGTAAAACCCCGGCATTTGAGTGAAAAGGTGGAAACATTCCGGATCGACATTAACAACATCAGGAATTCAACCGCTACCATCGACCTGGCTTGGGAAAATACGCTGGTCAGTTTTAAAGTCGATGTTGGAACGGATGCCAAAGTAATGGCTGAAATAAAAAGAGCTATGACTCCTTCCGCAGAAGCCGGGAAATATACGACCGCTGCCAACTATTATTATTCGCAGGGACTTGACATGAACCAGGCTTTGGAATGGGTCAACAAGGCTGTCCAGATCACTCCGGATAATTACCGGTCCTTGTACCTGAAATCAAATATCCAGGGCAAGATGGGTAATTACAAAGATGCCCTTGCCACTGCTCAGCAGTCACTTAACCTTGCCACAAAAGACAATAATGACGAATACATAAACTTTAATAAAAAGAACATTGCCGAATGGCAGCCTAAAATTCAAAAGTAAATTTTTATTTTTGCCACTAAGGTCCCGGGACGTAAAAAGAGTATTCCCAGTGAATCATAGCGACCGCGAGCCTTAGTGGTTTTTATTTTTACCTGACCCTTAATTGTTCTAAAACTTCCAGACAAATTATGTTATTCCTTCTTTGATCCGGATGATTTTTGAAGGATAAAGGCGATCATCACGGTGATGGCTAACCCAATTGCATTATACCAGAGATAGCCGATATTCAATACTTTATACACGGTTAAAAAATGCAGGATGATGACGGCAATTTCGGCGATAATGGCCGAAGTGAATATCGCAAATCCCCTGATCGATCGAAGGAAGAAAGCGCAAAGAAATATTCCCAGTATGGTTCCATAAAAAAGACTCCCGATTATATTTACGGCCTGGATAAGGTTCTCCGATTGATTGGCAAACAGGGCAAAGGAAATGGCCACGATTCCCCAGAAGGCAGTCAGCACTTTGGAAACGATCACATAATGTTTTTCAGAGTTATTCCCCGATACAATACGTTTATAAAAATCAACCGTTGTGGTCGATGCCAGGGCATTCAATTCGCTGGAAGAAGACGACATGGCGGCCGCAAAAATCACAGCCAGTAAAAGTCCGATTACTCCTTTCGGCAGGTATTTCATGATAAATGTCAGAAACACATAGTCCGAATCATTGGTATCATAACCCGGGTCGGATGATACAATCATTTGTTTTACCCGATTCCGTATGGACTCCGATTGTTTTTCGAGTTGTTGTACATTTTCCGCTGAGGCGTTTGCCTTTTCTTCATTCCCGTTTTTCATAAAGCCTATCATATTGAGGATCCCCTCCCTTTTCGCTTTAAAATTTTCCCCGTAAACTTTCGAAAGGGAATCATAGGCGGCGGGGTGTTCCTTTAAAAGGATATTATTTACGGCGCCCTCCTTAAAATATACCGGGGGTTGAATAAACTGGTAAAACACGAAGACCATCACGCCGGTAAATAGAATAAAAAACTGCATAGGAACTTTGAGTATTGCGTTGAACATGAGCCCCATCCTGCTTTCCGTTACATTTTTCCCGGTTAAATACCTGCCTACCTGGGACTGGTCCGTGCCGAAATATGACATGGCCAGAAAAAGCCCGCCTGTCATGCCCGACCAGAAAGTATACCGTTTACTGATATCCAGGGAAAAATCCACCGCCTGCAGCTTATGCATCTTCCCGGCAATGTGCAAAGCATCCAGGAAAGAAACATCCTTTGGAAAATAGCTGATGATCAGGAAAAAGGCCGTAATCATTCCGCAGAAGATGATGCCCATCTGGAATTTCTGGGTAAGGCTTACTGCACGCGTCCCGCCTGACACAGTATAGATTACGACCATCACGCCGGTAAGCAGAACGGTAAAGCTCAGGTTCCAGTGAAGGATGGATGAAATGATGATCGCCGGGGCATAGATGGTAATCCCCGCCGCCAGGCCACGCTGAATTAAAAATAAAAATGCTCCCAGCAACCTCGTTTTAAGGTCAAATCTCTTTTCCAGGTATTCATAAGCGGTAAAAACTTTCAGCTTGTAATAAATAGGAATAAAAACCGCAGAAATTATGATCAAGGCTAATGGCAGACCGAAATAATTCTGAACGAAGGACATGCCGTCGGTATATCCCTGGCCCGGCGTACTTAAAAAAGTTATTGCGCTGGCCTGGGTAGCCATGACCGAAAGACCTATCGTCCCCCATTTCATGCTATGGTTACCCAGGAAATAGCCCTCAATATTCCGGTTTCCCCGGGTTTTATAGGAACCGTACAACACAATAAAAATGAGTGTACCGAAAAGAACAATAAGATCAATAGTGCTCATGCGAAATGAATAGAAAATAGGTAGAATAATCCAATCAAAATAAAGAGGATCAGCATAACCCACCCATAGAGCTTTGACCAGCGGGTGAAAAACGGCGGCTTGTCATCGGGCAAAAGCTTCCTGTCATCATGTAGGTTATCCTTCGGTACGGTCATAATACATTGGCTTCGAGACTATCCAGGTGAGAACGATCATTACTGACTTCTATACTGAACTTATTTCCATTGAAATTAAGTTGGTACAAACTGAAATTATCATGGTCGAATTTATCCATATCACTGATCTCATTTCCGGTTAACCATGAGAGCAGAATTTTCATGGCTCTTCCATGGGTGCAGATAATGACCAGTTTTTCATTCCCTGCCAGGATCTTATTAATGGCTTCCTCCTGCCTCGCCTTCACCTGTACCGGGCTTTCGCCTCCATCCATGAAGCGCGTAATATTTCCTTGTTTCCATGATTCTATAATATTATAATAAAGCTGGTTGGATTTTTCGCTGAAGGGAACTCCCTCGGTGATCCCCCAGCTTAGTTCATTTAATCCGGTCAGGATTTCATGCGGTATTCCAAGATCGATAAAAAGCTGCACTGATTGTATGGTCCGTTGTAAAGCTGAAGTATAGATTTTTTCGAAAGGAGTATTTTTGTATTTATTGAAAAACATCCGGGCCTGAGTCAATCCATTCCTGTTCAGGGAAGAATCGATACCACTTCCCTGTACAATTCCGGTTTTGTTGAAATCTGTCTCACCATGACGGATGAGAAATATCCTTTTCGAGCGCAATTTTGAATTTTTATGGCCAAAGATTTATATATTTCATTTTAATTGCAAATACAACATGTTTAATCGTGATATTAAAACCGTAGAATTAAACGACTTATGTAAAGATACCATGGTCTCCCACCTGGGTATCGAATTCACAGAAATCAGCAGCGATTATCTGAAGGCAAGGATGCCGGTAGATCACCGGACCGTGCAGCCTTTCAGGGTTTTACATGGCGGCGCTTCGCTCGCCCTGGCAGAAACCCTGGGAAGTATCGCATCCTACCTGGTGGTGGATCAGGATCAGTATTACTGCGTTGGCATGGAGATCAACGCCAATCATATACGCCCGGCCGCCACCGGTTGGGTTTATGGAACCGTGAAATCCATACATATCGGCAAAAAGTCCCATATTTGGGAAATAATTATAAACAATGAGGAAGAAAAACTGGTTTGCATAAGCAGGATCACGATGGCAATAATCGATAAGAAGAATTAATATTTTTTAGCATTGCAAAAGGAAGTTCAAAGGGATATATCGGATATTTTTAAGGGTCACCGGGTTGAAACCATATTCAAGACTATCCTTCATACCGTCGTAGCCAATAATTTTTCTGTGGCCTTTTGGAGAAATCCTTTCCTTAATGAATTCAATTGCCTTGTCAACTTCACTCCAGCTCCCGATTGGCGAATACCGGATATTGAGAACCTGGAACCGGGATTTATTTTCAGTCCTTTTGAAAATAATGACAATCAAAGCGTGATCTTTCTTTCCGCTGATTTGCATATAAAATGGTTTCAGGGCGATAAGTGGCAGGTGTCAACCGGTTTGAAGATCCGGAACCGGACCGGAATCGATGATTTTTTTAACGGAATTACGGCCCGTATTTCGGAACCCTATGAAAAGAACCCAGGTTATTTTATGGATTCGGACCTGGATGCGAACCCGGGAAAGAAAAGTCAATATATGGATATCCTTGATCGGTCCATAAAAGCAATCAAATCAGGTCGATTTAATAAGGTGGTTCCCTCCCGGGTAAAATCGGTCCGTTTCAGGAAAGATATAAATCCTGCAAGTATATTTCTTAACGTATCCAGGACGTATCCCAATTCATTCATTTCGCTGGTTAGCACACCTGCCTCCGGCACATGGCTGGGAGCAAGCCCGGAAATACTGATTGCCATCGATCACCATCATAACTTCCGCACCACCTCTGTTGCCGGAACGAAAACATTTAAGTCCAGAATACGTCTGTCGGACGTTTCTTGGACGCAAAAAGAAATTGAAGAACAGGCAATGGTGAGTCGCTATATCATCAATTGCTTTAAAAGGATCCGATTAAGGGAATTTGATGAAGAAGGTCCAAAAACCGTAAGAGCCGGCAACCTTCTTCATTTAAAGACCTTATTTTCGGTCAACATGAAAGATACCAATTTCCCCCAGCTGGGATCGGTCATGTTAAAACTCCTTCATCCTACTTCAGCCGTATGCGGGATGCCGAAAGAAGAGGCAAAATCATTCCTCCATAAGGTTGAAAATTATAACCGGAAATTTTACAGCGGGTACCTTGGTCCGGTCAATATAAATGATAATACACAACTTTATGTCAATATCCGCTGCGCCAATATTTTACATCGAAAGGTATTATTTTATGCCGGCGCAGGCGTAACGGCCGATTCGATACCTTCGCGGGAATGGAAGGAAACGGAAGCCAAGATCCAATCGATAGCGAGGTTTTTTAAAAGATAGTATTTTGTTATCGGGTTGATTCAGTTAATTGAGTCGCGATCAGGGTTTTAATAATTGCAATAGAATCTAAACCTGCAAATTCACCCCAATACAATTAACGGTTAATAGGTAAATTAGTGATACTGCATATGATTGGAACAAATCCTAACCGGAAACCGGTAAGGGGAAACAGGTTCATTCCTCGTCACTGAACCGGGCGTTGAATTTTGTATCCTTCAGCCCCGTAATTTCACAGCCGGCTTTTCCGATAAACATCCGGGCTTCGACTTTAAGCGGTATTTGCAGCCGGTCGGCCGAAAACCACGCGGTAATTGAATTTTCTCCGGCAAATAATTTATTGTCCGGCATAACGGGAACCAGTTTATGAGCGAGGATGTAACCGAGCCTGGTTTCGATTTTTTCCTTTCCCATGTAAAGTATTTTGAAATTATAAAAGGTGTCCTCAAAGAATCCCTGAACCCTGATGGTATCCCCTACGGATAACTTGTTGAAATCGATAATCCGTAAAAAGAGATATCCGGAGATCAGGTCACGCATGTGTGGCGATTTGAAATTATAGGTCTTTGGCTGCTTAAAACGGCCGGTTTGATTATCCAGCACCCTGACATTCACTACGCCATTTTCATGGTCAAAATCCACATACTCCTTTCTCCGGTAATGACCTTCCTCTATGTTTCGCCAGCTTTGCAGAGGAAGTAGATTAACAGAATCAAGCAAGGCGCCCCAATTATCGTTAACGGTGGATACCCACTGAGCGGCTCCGGCCGTTCGTCCGTTTACATCAATACGATAATATTTTTTACCCGAGACCCTGTATACGATGGGGTTAATTTCTATTTCCGCTTTCCCCACCGTGAAAATGCTGTAGTTCATTTTATAAAATAATTTTTCACCCGGCTGGAAAGGATACTGGGAAGGACTAAGCGTGTCAATTTCATTTTGGACAGCGATCCGGGACCCTCCCAAAAGAAGCAGGGAACTGAACAGAAAAATCAGGATAAAGATTTTTTTTACTGAAACTGACCGATATTGATTAAAGAAAATCATTTTAAACTGAGACATTATTTTCCCGAAGCGCCTCATTCAAGGATGTTTTTTTATCCGTGCTTTCCTTTCTTTTTCCGATAATCAGCGCACATTGAACCTGGTAAATGCCGGCATTGAATTTTTTGGGTAACGTTCCGGGGATTACCACCGATCGTTCCGGTATATATCCTTTATACTCAACCGGTTCATTTCCGGTTACATCAATAACCTTGGTGCTGGAAGTAAGGGTAACATTGGCCCCGAGAACAGCTTCCCGGCCGATCCTCACTCCTTCAACCAAAATACAACGGGAGCCCAGGAAAGCATTGTCCTCAATAATCACCGGGGCGGCCTGAACCGGTTCTAGCACCCCGCCTATGCCGACACCACCGCTGATATGCACATTCTTTCCTACCTGGGCACAGCTTCCTACCGTGGCCCACGTATCCACCATTGTTCCCGAATCAACATAGGCCCCGATATTCACATAACTGGGCATCATGATCACGCCTTTATTGATAAAAGCTCCATATCGGGCAATGGCATGAGGAACCACCCGGACGCCAAGATCTTTATATCCTTTCTTTAATTTCATTTTATCATGAAATTCAAAGGGGCCCACTTCAATTATTTCCATGGCCTGGATGGGAAAGTAGAGAATCACCGCCTTTTTTACCCATTCATTAACAATCCATTGCTCTCCCGACGGTTCAGCCACCCTGATTTTGCCCTGGTCGAGACTTTCGATCACACCCCGTATAATTTTTTTATTTTCTTCTTTATCCAGGAGTTTCCTGTCTAACCAGAGTTCATCGATGATCGCTTTCAAATGTTCCATACCTGCGAATTTACCTAATTATTAATTTGTACTTTTAATTTATGAATGCAAGACCCCGTATTATTCTATGCTCCCTGTTTAAGCCGGTCGACGACACCAGGATGTACGAGAAGCTTGCTTTTTCCCTTGCGGAAACCAATCGATTTGAGATTATTGTCATCGGCCATGATAACGGTAGTCTTCCTGCTGGTTTGAATATAACATTCCTGCCGTTATTCCGGCTGAACCGGTTATCCCTTTCCAGGGCATTCATACCTCTCAAATTGTTTTATTTTTTAATTAAACTAAAACCAAAAATAATAATAAATAATAGTATTGATTTCCTGTTACTTATCAGTCTTTATAAAATGTTTACTAAAAGTAAAATAATATACGATATCCAGGAAAATTATTACTTCAATATAAGGTATAACCGCTATTTCCCTTCCTTAATAAAATATGGTCTTGCCCAAATTGTCAGGCTGGTGGAAAAGATCTCCGCTTCTTCGACAGATCTGTTTTTTCTGGCTGAAAAAACCTATGCCCGGGAGCTGCCTTTTCTCGAACCAGGCAGATTCGTAGTCCTTGAAAACAAATTTGCTGATATATTCACGGTTGGCAATCGATCTAAAAAGCCGGCAACGGGGCGTATTGACATTCTTTACAGTGGAACCATAGCAGAACATTATGGAATATTTGAAATTATCAGGTTTATTAAGGACTTCCATGCAATTTATGAAAATATAAATCTCATCATCATCGGGCATTGTCCGCACAGGCCCACCTACCGTAGACTATTGAATCTGACCGGCAATTTCGATTTTATTCATCTCAATGCGGCCGATAAACCGCTTCCTCATCTTGAAATCTTGCAGGCAATTCAAAAAGCCGATTTTGGCATTATGAATTATAAGATCAATCCCAGTACGGAACATAGAATGCCAACAAGACTATTCGAATACATGGCTATTAAACTGCCTGTCCTTATTCAGGATCACAAGCCCTGGTCGGAGCGGGTACTGAAGGAGGATTCAGGAATTGTTATTGATTTTGAAGCTCCTGATTATGATACGATATATAATAAATTGATAACCAATGAGTTTTATTCTAATTTCAATCCCAATAATTATTCCTGGTACTCGGAAAAAGAACGGTTGTTGCGGGCAATCGATGTCCTGCTTTCGGACGAATAAATTACCCCTTTCAATTCTGCAGAATAAGTTATAAGGCTTGAATTGCAAACTTAATTTTTTATATTGGCCTAAAAATAATTTTAGGGTTGTCTAATTAATGTTAAGTTTTGGTGAAGAGAATTATATAATATGGATTTACGTTCTATCCTTAGAAGGCGAGGAAGCGGTGAATACAAATTCGCTTGCCGAAAAGCTGAATACAAAGGCGGCTTCGATAACCGATATGATTAAAAAGCTTTCGGCAAAAGAGCTTGTCCTGTATGAAAAGTATAAGGGAGTCTTACTTACTCCGGAAGGTAAATTGCTGGCCTCAGGCATCCTGAGAAGACAAAGGCTGTGGAAGGTTTTTTTGGTAGACAAACTTCATTTCAACTGGGATGAAGTAGCGGAGGATGCCGAAAAACTTGAGCATATCGGTACTCCCCTGCTTATTTCACGGCTAAATGGATTTTTGGGCTATCCGAAAGTCGACCCGGCCGGAGAACCGATACCGGATGCATCGGGAAACAGTGAAAGTCAATTAAAAAGGAACCTGGACACCATGGAGCCGGGCGATTCGGGAATCCTGGTTACCATTAAGTCCACCGATGCATTATTCCTCCGGCACCTCGACAAGTCCGGAATTACCCTAGGCTGTAAAATCAATGTCATTAATACGGCAGAATTTGACGGATCGATGGAGATTAAAGTGAATGATAGAAATTTTGTAACGCTTTCAAAGGAAGTCATTTCGAATTTGATCCTGACTTAGTGAACGACGAAATATAACCCTGGAATAATTATTATCTGAATTTTTGTTCGAAACGGACAAGTTCGGCGGTCGTCGGAAAATCCAGTTTTCTTTTTATATTTCTGCGATGGGTCTGAACCGTAGTTTTTGAAATAAACAAGCGATCGCTGATCTCTGAATTTTTATACCCCAGTGAAATCAAACGGAGTATTTCCTTTTCACGGTGGGTTAAGGACTGGAATTTTTTGAATTCGGAAATAATGGGGGAGCCGGGAATCCTGATTCCGTTTAGATACCCCGAAATATTTTCAAGATATTTAATGTTATGGGTAAAAGTAATCGAGGAATGATCGTTTAATATTTTCCGGAAAGAGAGATGTTCAACAAATTCTGTTTTATTAATGGGCCTTATCCATTGTAAAAATGGCAGTACCGAATCAATGTCATTCTTCCTTTCAAAATCCCTTATTTTTTGCCGTGACCGAAGCAGGTAATCCGGGTGGCTCAATTCAACAATGATCTCAGCCGGCTTGTTCATAATGTATTCAGGATCCACGGCGAAAAACTCATATCCTCTTTTATTGAGATACAATAACCGGAAGTCGGATTTATGATTGATATGAATAATTCCCGGGTACAGGTCGCCCAGCATTTCAAGGAAATTCATATCCGATGATTTCCTGCCGGCTATAAAAGAAAAATACCCGGAATTTTCAATCTTTTCTTTATCGGTAAAGTACACTGTTCTTTCCTTTTCTGCGAAGAATTTTTATATTTAAAACAAGACCAATTTGTAAAATAAGAAATTCCAGTTAAAATCAAAAATGATTATGCAAGCAGAAGTCTTTAAAATTCCCACTTCCTGGGGAAACCTTCATGCGCTTAAAACCGGGAAAGGTAAAAAAAAGTTATTGTTGATCCATGGTGGTCCTGGCCTGACCCATGAATGTTTCGAAAATTTTCCTGAAAGCCTTGAAGAACTTGATCTCGAAATAATTATGTACGATCAGTTGGGTTCATGGTTTTCAGACAAGATTACGGATGATTCCTGGTTAAATATCAAACGGTTTACGGATGAGCTGGCCGAGGTTATCGATTCACTCCATCCGGGACCATTATACCTGTTGGGGCACAGCAGCGGAAATATCCTGGCCATCGAATATGTACTCAACCACCCTGGCAGGATATCCGGTCTTGTCATTTCCAATATGATGGCAAGCATCCCAGCGTATAATGACTATGCGCATAAC
>CAYNCU010000128.1:0-12570 GCA_964395765.1 uncultured Roseivirgaceae bacterium
CTTCGATAAGAAATTGCATGAGAATGTCTTTTCCCCTGCCTCCCACTGACATTCTTAGCCCGATTTCGCGGGTACGTTCTGTTACTGATACAAGCATGATATTCATAATTCCGATACCGCCAACGAGCAGGGAAATACCGGCAATAACACCAAGCAAAACAGTCATCACATTTGAAACGGATGTAAAAGTTGTCAGCAGCTCCGACTGGGCCCTAACCCGGAAATCATCCTGGTCTGCCGGTTTAATCTTATGTAGCTGTCGAAGAATATTTGACACTTCATCAACGACATCATCGGATGATTTTTCATCTTTTGCCGACATAAATATTCCCTGGGTCCAGGTAATAGCCAGTAAGCGGCGCTGGACAGTGGTAAAAGGGGCAATCAGGAGGTCGTCCTGGTCTTGTCCGAATGTGTTCTGGCCTTTAGACTCGAGAACGCCAATGATTTTCAGGGGGGTATTTTTGAAACGAATGGTTTGTCCTACCGGGTTGACCCCCTCACCAAAAATATTGGTAATTACCGTTTTACCGATCAGGCATACTTTAGCCATGGTCTTGACTTCACGATCTGAAAATACACGGCCCGATTCAACGTTTATTTTCCGGATGTCAAGATAACTCGGATAGACACCATAAATGGACGTCGGCCAGTTTTTATTTCCCAAAACAACCTGGCCACTGGCCCGGACTTCGGGTGATATGGCGCTAATGTCCGGTGTTCCCTTTTTAATTGCATTAAAGTCCTCCATGGTTAGTGACTGCTGATCGGCATTTCCAAGCTGAACCCCTCCCCTCATCTGCGATCCCGGCATAATCATCACCATATTGGCGCCCATAGTTGCAATCTGATCCTGGATACTTTTCTTTGACCCCTGTCCGATAGCCAGCATGGCAATTACAGAGGCCACCCCGATGATGATTCCGAGCATGGTAAGGGCAGCTCTGAATTTATTTCTCCTCAGGGCGTTGAGGGCTATTCTGGAAAGATTTGAATAATTCATACTTCGATTTTTTTAGGTATCTTCCTCAACCGGAAGTTTCTTTAACATTTCAAGTGCATTTAACCGGTCTGTTACTGTTTGTTCCCTGATGATATGACCATCGCGGAAAACAACATTTCGTGTGGCAAACCGGGCGATATCCTGTTCGTGGGTTACAAAAACAATAGTTCTTCCTTTTTCATTCAACTCCTGGAAGAGGGACATGATTTCGAAGGAAGTTCTCGTATCAAGGTTACCGGTGGCCTCATCGGCAAGGATCACGACAGGATCATTAATCAGGGATCTTGCTATAGCCACCCGCTGTTGTTGTCCACCTGAGAGCTGATTCGGCATATGATCCATCCTGTCGGCAAGTCCTACGGCTTCAAGAGAAGCTATAGCTCTTTCTTTTCTTTCTTTTGCCTTCACCGAGTTATTATAGTACAAGGGAAGTTCGACATTTTCGACCGCCGATGTCCTGGGCAGCAGGTTATAAGACTGGAACACAAACCCCAGTTTCTGATTCCTGAGGCGGGCAAGCTGATCCTTATTCAATTCGCCCATGTTTACACCATCCAGCAGGTATTCACCGCTGGTAGGCTGATCCAGGCAGCCCAATACATTCAGCATGGTAGATTTCCCGGAGCCACTGGCTCCCATGATGGCGACAAATTCCCCTTTCATGATGGTGAAATCAATACCTTTCAGGGCATGGACAGTAATGTCGCCGATAAAGAAATCCTTTTTCAGTTGCTTAACTTCTATGATTGATTGGCTCATAATATTAACTGTTTTATCCTCCGTTTCTTCCACTTCTTCCACTACTTCCGCTATTTCCATTCCTGTTATTATTCCTCCGGAAGTTAGGCATAAACGGGCTTCTCGAATCGGATGACTGGAATTGTTTTAACCCGTTGGCCAGTGTCATGGAAAGGATCACCGAGTCGCCTTCGTTTAAACCGGATTTAACACCATAGTTGATCCCATCCGAAATTTCTTCTTTAATCCGTACCGGGAATATTTTTCCATCTCTTTTCACCCATATTCTCATGGGTTCTTCGCCATTCGCATTTCCTCTCCAGGAAGATGAATCGGATCTCATTCTTTGCTGACCTCCGGGTTTGCCTGCCCCTGAAAACCGGTGGGTTGTGTCACCATGGCTCACCCGGTAAGCCTGTAATAACTGCATGTCGGGTTTAAAATTCACAGCCTGCATCGGAACCAGGTAATCGTTGTCGGCTTCCTGTACAAAAATGGTCGACGTGGCCGTCATACCTGGCATTAGTTTCTTGTCCGGATTCGGGGCATCGATGATCACCGTATAGGTTACCACATTGGAAGTCACTACCGGCTGTAACCTAACCTGGGTAATGGTTCCCGGGAATTTCATGTCCGGGTAAGCGTCAACTGTGAATTCCACACGCTGCCCGTCTTTAACCAGGCCGATATCGGCTTCATCAATACTGGCCTCCACCCGCATTTGTGTAAGATCGTTGGCAATGGAGAACAAGGTAGGTGTATTAAAGCTGGCCGCTACTGTTTGGCCCTGCTGGACGGCACGGTTCAGGACAACTCCGTCAATCGGGGAAGTGATCATGGCATAATTCAGGTTGATTTCGCTTCGTTTATAATTCGAAAGAGCATTCATCCGGCTGGCTTTGGCCTGTTCGTAATTATAAACCACCTGGTCAAAATCAGCCTGTGATATCAATTTTTTGTCAAACAAAGCCTTATTCCTGTTATAGGTAGCCTCCTGATAATTCAATTCTGCGGTAGCCTGATCCAGGGTTGCCTTGCTTTGTTCAAGCTGCATTTCCAACGGCCGCTGATCGATCTCGGCAAGTAACTGGCCTTTCTTTACATCGGAATTAAAATCGACGTAAAGCTTACTGATGACACCGGAAACCTGCGTACCTACATCGACAGTTTCGATGGCTTCCAGTGTACCGGTAGCCATTACCGTATTGCTGATCTTACCCCGTTGTATGGGAACCGCATTAAAGGTAACGGCTGATTCATTTTTTTTGAACGGATTCATTTTAAAAGCAGCAACTGCCAGTATGACCACTGCCAGACCTGTTACCGTTATGATTATTTTCTTTTTCATGATTTCAATATATTTTTTGTTGTGATTTTTCAATTAAAAGGATAAAGGTTTGCCCAAATAAAAATCGAGGACTTTATAGGTATATATTAAATTATATTTCGATTGTAACAATTTGCTTTCCGCTACGATCTGGTTAGTCTTCTGAACCAGGAAATCAACAGAATTGATCATTCCCTGGTCAAATTTTTCCGAATCCACGTCATAGGATTCATTGGCAGCGTCGTATTGATCGCGACTGGCTTCATATTGCGATTGCGCGGAAGTTACATCCACACAGGCCTGTTCAATACTTTTACGAAGCTGGTTACGGGTATCAATTTCATTCAGCTCTGCATTCTTAACACCGATATCCGCGAGCTCCACCTGTGACTTTACCTGCCTGTTCTGGTAAATGGGGATATTCAGTGATAAGGCAAGTGTCGGATTGATACCCCGGTTCAACTGATTCGGATAACCAAGGTCCATCAGACTTGAATATCCAGTTCCCAGGGCACCGTTCAGGCTAACCGAAGGCAAATAACCAGCCTTGGCCAGTTTTATACCGAGCTGTGCGCTTTCCTTGTTGAGGGAGGCACTTTTAATCTGTGGTTTTATATCCAGGGCCGTTTTATAAACTTGTTGGGCATCGGGAACCATATGCTGGTCAATGAGACTGTCCATATTTGGATTGACAATCTGAAAATCCGCGGTTACCGGCATTTCCATCAGTTGCATCAGGTTAACCCGGGCCGTATTCAATTGACTGTTAGCATCGGCCAGTGTTAATTTTTCATTCGCCAGTTCTGATTTTACCTGCAGATAATCCGATTGCGCGATCACACTGATTGGCAGTCTTTCCTGCGCCAGATTTAATTGTTCTGTGGTGGCATCGACCTGCTTTTTACTGTTAGTAACATTTTCTTGCGCATATAAAACCTGTAAATAAGCATTCATAATGGTCAGACTGACCGATTCCTTGATGGCTTCAGAATTATAATTGCCGCTCTGGTAGTCGAGCATCGCTTGTTTAATAGAATTATTTATTTTTCCTCCATTAAAAAGGATGACACTGGCACCAACGGAATAACTTGTTACGCTCGAGCCCCTCAGGGTATTATCAGTGGATTCCAGTGACTGATCTTTATTCCAACTGAAATTTTCCCGGGCTGTAGCGCTGACCGAAGGGAACCTTTCGGCTTTCGCCTGGTTCATATATACATCGTTGGACTGATTCGACAGGTAACTCTGTCTTATCTGGATGTTCTGGTTCAGCGCATAATCGATACATTGCTGCAGGGACCAGGGTCCGTTGTTCTGGGCATTGACATTACTCCAGACAAGGCCTGAAATAATTGATAAAAGTAATAATAACTTAAGTTTCAACTTCATCACAATAAGATTTTAATGTAAAATTATATGCGCCTTTATCTCTTTAAAAAAGAAATAGACAAAGGGCGGAATTGTATAGACAGAGAGGTTGATTTCAGGTTTGGAAAACTGGGGGTAAATGCATATAATAAGGCTTGGAGGCTGTCGGAGGTCAGAGGTCAGAGGTCAGAGGTCAGAGGATTTCATTCTCCTAATGAGGCTAAAACAATTAATTCTATTCGATAAAATAAGATCTATCATTCAATCAAAGATTCAGTTTAAATTCCTTTTAAAAACCATTATATTTAAATTCTTAATTCCTTCAAATGCCCGATAAAAAGCCAGGTTTCTTTCAGGAGCTAAAGCGGAGAAATGTTTATAAGGTGGCCGTAGTGTATGCCATAACAGGCTGGCTTATCATACAAATAGCCGTGGCTACTTTTCCCTACCTGAAGTTACCGCCATGGATGATTACAACGGTTATAATTTTTATTTTGATCGGTTTCCCGGTGGCCCTGGTATTGGCCTGGGCATTTGAACTGAGCCCGGAAGGCATTATAAGGACTAGCTCGACCGATGCAGAGAACAATCCTTACCCGACCCGTAAAAGAAAGCCGCTTACAGGGCCAGTTCCTTTTACGATTTTGATCCTGATTATGATCGGTCAGTTTATATATTTCAATTATTTGAAAAAGCCCTCGACTCAAAATAGCCCGAATACTGATAAATCCATTGCCGTATTGCCCTTTGATAATATGAGTAACGATCCGCAACAGGATTATTTCAGCGACGGGATGACGGACGAAATTCTTACCGACCTCTTCAAGATCGGGGACTTAAAAGTCAGGTCACGCACTTCCGTCATGGCCTATAAAGGGACGAAAGAAAACATTAAAAAGATCGCTGAGGACCTGGGAGTCACCTTTATCCTGGAAGGCAGCGTGCAGAAGTCGGGCAATAAAGTAAGGATCAATGTACAATTGATCAATGCCAAAACCGACGATCATCTCTGGGCTGAAAACTATGACCGGGAATTGAAAGATGTTTTTTCTATTCAGAGCGAGGTATCTCAGAAAATTGCCAATTCTTTGAAGGCCAAAATATCGCCGGAGGTTAAACAACGTATTGAAAACGTTCCCACCAGCAATTCGGAGGCTTATGATCTTTTCCTTAAGGGCAGGGAACAGATCGGATTTTATTATTCAAAATTTAAATATCCTTATATCCTTAAAGCATTGGAATATTTTAACCAGGCTATTGCGCTTGATTCGACTTATTCCAACGCTTACGCCGGATTAGGCCAGGCGTATTGGGTGCGTGCCCAGTTTGCACCGGATTATGTTCCCCGGTTCTGGGAGCTTGCCAAGAAGTACGCACTCAAGGCGATTGACCTTGACCCCGGCAATGCATTGGCTTATACCGAATTAGCCAATGTACAATACAAATGGGATTGGGATAAACAATCGGCTTTGCTTTCCTTTAAAAAAGCCATCGCATTAGACCCGGGAAATCCGGATTTCCGGGATGATATTATTTTCTTTTATTTCAGAGTCAATGATTGTACTGACATTGAAAAAGAATCGGAAATATTAACCTCCTTTGAAAATGCAGAATACGATCCGGTAAGATATTTTTTTTCAGCTATATGCAAAAAGGATATGAACAAAATTGCAGCGCTTAAAGCTGAAGATTATGGAAATTTTTCGGGAAGCGTTTTAATGTATCAGGGAAAATATAAAAAATATATTCAATCGGTTAATCCGGAAGACAGCGTTATACTGAACGATATTTTCGGCATTGGAATGGAAGGTGAGGCCTATGCGCTTTCCGGTGATACCCTAAAGGCTAAAAAGGTAATCCAGGACCTCAACGAGTTCTCTAAAAGAAGGTATATATCAAAATGCGTATATGTGCCCATTTATATTGCTTTAGGTCAAAAGAAAAAAGCATTGGATTTGCTGGAAGAAGCTCTTAAGGAACGTGATTTCTTCATTCATTGCATGAAGGAATTTTATGTCTCCATTTACCGGGTACAGGACGATCCGCGCTATAAAAATATTATGGATCGATCGTGGATCCCTCAAGAGTAAATCTTCGATAACCAATTCTGACCATACGGTCCTTCTCCAGGTTCGAAAATTAAAAACCTCCTTTTATAGAAAAGTTTCACAGAGATACCCGGAGAAGGTACTGAGGGTCTCAGAGAAAAAAACATTTAAATATCTCAATGACCTCCCTATGGCTCTCCGTGAAACTGAAAATAATTTTTTCTTATTTTTCGATTTATCTCAATTTTTTTATCAGCGTCGCCAGGTACTGCCACCTATCATCGCGGGTAGCTACACCTTTATTTACAGGATCCATATCCGTTACATATTTTGAAAGATCCAAAGAAAGGCTGGATATATATTGATTTGAGTCCTTAAACATATTGAAGGTGATGTGTGTTGCATAGGCATCCGTTCCCGAAGGTAAAATTATCCTTGCCACCGACCAGCTTCCTTTTAGGCCTTCATCCACTGCTTTCTGATGAATGGGTTTGAACACATCGCTTTCCGCTTTTTCATAAGCTGCCGCATCATTGGCCTTCATAAAATCCATCTGCGCCACAGTTCCCAACGGCATATCAAATTTATCCTGGGTACCGTCTATATTTTCCAACAATAATACTTCGGCCCTTGAACGCGTTTCCGCTCCTGCAGTAATCTTTTTTGTAATGTCATCGGGCGACATATTGGGATAAGCTTTTTTGGCGAAAGCTAATATCTGGTCCAATGAAGGCCCCGCCATCATTTTGTTCATATCATTATAAACCGTGACGGCCAGGTACTGGTAGCCCTGGTCCTGGCCACCCGGCTGGAGGGCCCAGAGATCCCAACCGATACAGGCGCCTTCCTTGATGGCTTCCTGGTGGATCTTTGACCAGAAATCTTCGTACGCCATGTAAGCGGTAATGTTTTTATCCTGAACTTTCATGAATTCGAATGACAGATACTCTTTCTGGCAATAGGCCTGTAGTCCCGCAAGCATAAAGCCAATGGTAAATAGTTTTTTAAGCATGATTAAATGTTTAAGGTGATTAGTGTAATTGATTAAATAATCGACTTGAACCCGGTCAATTAATCAGTAATGATCTAAATGCCGGATAAAATATAAAGTACCAATAATCCGTTTAGCTGAGTTGAATTTCCCGTCGGTTTGCAACGAATGCCCTTCGTTTAAGGCCAGCGAATGCGGTTTTTAAATTAATTAACTCAATGTAAATCAATTATTTATAAATTCAAAATCCGGATATAAATTTTTAATAATTCAAGCCATTTCCTATACCCGCGAATTGCTTAAAGCGAATTATTTCAATTCATAATGGATACATCAAGAGCCCGCGTCATGGAAACATTTATCTTTTTTTAATTTCTTGTTTTCAATCTCCTTTTTATTAACTTACAAATCCTTTGTCATCTATCACTCTTCAATTCCCATGGAAATAAAAATAAAATTCTATGGAACCCGTGGCTCCATTCCTGTATGCGAACCGAATTTTCAGAAATTCGGCGGGAATACAACCTGTTTCGGATTTTTTCATCATAACCGGATCGGGATCATTGATGCGGGCACCGGAATCAGAGCAGCGGGCAGGGACATACTGGAAAATAATATATACCAGAAAAATGTAACCATCGCTTTTACTCATTTTCATTTGGATCATATCCAGGGATTACCCTTTTTCCCTCCTGCCTATTTACCGGATCGTGTGATCAACCTCCTCGCGCTGGGTAGAGGCCGTAAGATCTGGAACCTGAAAAATGCGATCAGCCGGCAAATTGGCGGCGAATACTTTCCGGTGGAATTAAACAAAATGGGAGCCCGATTTAACTTCATGATGGTGAACAAATCGGAAATACCCAATTTTTATAATACCAATACTTCTACGATTAAACTGAATCATCCCGGAGGTTGTTACGGATATCGTATCGAAACGGAAGGAAGACTGATTGTCTTTTGTACAGATGTAGAGCACCCGAAAAAAATTGACACAAAAGTAGTGGAATTTGCCAGGAATGCCGACCTCCTGGTTCATGATGCCCAATACACCGATGAAGAGTTAAAAACTCACAAGGGATGGGGGCACAGCAGTTTCAACCAGGCCATCGAGGTGGCAGAAATGGCCGGCGCCAAACAACTGGCCATGACCCATCATGACCCGCAACATGATGATGAATTCTTGCAAGCTATGGAGAAAAAATGCCAGCAACGTTTTAACGATTGCTTCCTGGCGAGGGATGGAATGGAGATCAGTCTTTAGCCGGCTCCCTTCAACTACACCAGATTATTTTTCTTATGTCAAATAGGCCTTAAGGGCTGTTTGTATTTACGATTTATTATTGTGGCTATGATTTCTGATTTACCAATTATTTTCAGGCATTCATAATTTCTAAAGTCTCCTTCCAAATATTAACTTTTATTCTTAAAAATATCAGGAGAAAATGTAAATTTCTGTTTCAATGAACAAAAGGGTTCATTAAAAACTCAAATTAATCCACAACAAAATCATTAATTTATCATGAAAAAATTAATTGTATGGATGGCCCTGGCCGTCCCTTTTACCTGTATGAATGCCTATGCTCAATCCGAACTCATCGGTGTCTGGAAGGCGGAATTTGACAATGGAAACGGTTTAGTGGAAGTGAAGTGGAATATCACCCGGGATGGTTATGAAATCGACCTTCGGAATGACGGGTCTGTTGAGATTTCCGGTCAATGGAAAATTGAAAATAATCAATTAATTCTCTGGGATACCGGGGGACCCATGGCCTGTGCTGATACAGATAAAGGGACTTATACCTATTCTGTAACCGGAGATATCCTGAAATTAACCTTAATAAGCGATAACTGTGTTGGCCGTAGCAAGCTCACGCCGACCGTTACCTGGAAACGGGAAAAATAAATATTTACGTAACCGAAAATCGTAAGCTCAAGGTTAAAAGAACCACATACCGGTAAAGCTGTAAATAAATTTTATTAACAATATATTTCTTTCAATTCGGAGATCCGTTTCCCTACCTGAACATTTCTTACACATTTTACGGTGCATGAATCACAATCCCGGCATACTTCCAGACCTTTTCCTTTTTCGATTCCGCCCAGCGTTTGTTTAGCCAATAAAGCATTACCATACGACTGGATATACATGTGAGTTCTCATCAGGGAAGGAACCTCCGCTTTTTTCGGACAAGCGTTACCACATAACCCGCAGTGCCTGCAGATATTATTAAAGGCAAGTTTTACATTCCTGTCGGTCAGGAATTGTTTTTCAAGACCATTATATTCCAGGCTGCTCATAACCGGAAGATCTTCTTCCAGTTGCTGGAAAGTTGTAAACCCGGGAACAGCCGTAGTTATATATTCATTGCGAAGTACCCATTTCAACAAGGCGGAATGCATGACCTCGCCTTCATAAAATTTCTGAGCTTCGGCCGGTAATTGTTGCTTGTACCAATCCTGCTGGCACTGGGTTTTCATGGCAATGATTCCAATTCCTGCCTCGTATGCATTTTTCATGGCTTCCAGGGCCTTAGCATCCTGACTCCATGCCACATTCCAGGCTAACAGCAAAACGTCATAAAATTTTTGTCCGGCAGCTTTATTCACGAGATCAGGCCAATAGGTATGAGAAGTAAACCCGCAAAATCGGATCTTACCGGATTCTTTTAACTCCTTCAGGGTATTCATTACCTCCGGGTCGGTTATCTGTTCAGGTTTCGAAACATCATGTATATAAAGGATGTCAATGTAATTTGTCTGAAGCCTTGAGAGGCTGTCTTGTAGCTGCGAAAGCAAAGTTTCCTTCGCTTTTTCTCCTGCCAGCGAACCTTCCGTCCGGCTACGCAGGAGAAATTTTGTTGCTATGATCACTTCTTTACGGTTTATATTCATTTCCCGCAAAGCGTTTCCGATCATTTTCTCATTATTCCCGTTCTGATAAACCCAGGCCGTATCCAAATGCCTGATCCCTACCTTCCATGCTTCCTTCACCAGGTTCGGGTTATTGGCATTCATTACCCCCATACTGACCACCGGGAGTTCAATGCCCGTTTGACCAAGGGCACGCATGACCGGCTTGTTTACCTGTTTTATTACCGGGCTTACAGAATTACCTCTGGTTACATAAGGCAGCCCAATCAATGTGGCTCCCGTTATTCCGCTTACTGATTTAAGGAAATTACGTCTTGATGATGGTTTCATGATTATCAGGTTATGGCTAAAAAATGACCGCTGAAAATTCATTAAAAAATATTATTTCAAATATACGAATACTGTGGGGAAAGGTAAAATGCTAATGAAAATTTGGTTATATCGGCGACATAAAGTAAATTATTTTTAGATCGATCCATGATATCATTTAAATAAACTCAACTTTAAAAATCATTAAAAAATGAAAAAAGGAATGATTAAAGTAACCGTCTTTTATCCGAATGGAGATGGCAAAACCTTTGACATCGATTATTACTGTAACAAGCACATCCCCATGGTACAGGAAACACTGGGCGATGCCATAAAAGGAGTAGCCGTTGAAAAAGGATTGGCAGGCGGCACCCCTGATGCCCCGGCCGCTTACATGGCCATAGGAAATCTTTACTTCGAAAGTATTGAAGCATTTCAAACTTCCTTCCTTCCTCACCTGGATAAATTCGGAGCCGATATCCCTAACTTTACCAATGTGGAACCGGAAGTTCAGCTCAGTGAAGTTTGCTTATAATCTAATCAACGGCTTACGCTTGTTTTTTTATTCACAGCAAAGATGACATAATAATAAAACTCAGTAAAAGCAAGATCGTATTGCTTACTTTGGCTGCACTGGGTTTTGTAGCCCTCGGATTCCGGATGTGGACCTTAACAGGAATGCAGGGAGAAACCGGATCCTTCTATAACAGGTCCGTAGGCCTGATAACTATTATTTTTTTGGGCTTTTGCAGTTTTTATGGAATTATAAAGCTCTCTGATCCAAGGCCCGGTTTAATTATATTCCGGAACGGATTATTGGATAATTCAAGTGGTATGGGATGTCAATTTATTCAATGGTCCGAAATCGTTAAATTCGATATTGTTAAAATTCAAACAACGAAGTTTATTCTTATTTTCGTCCATAACCCGCAAGATTTTATTAATCGGGCGCGGCTATTTCAGCGATTCTGGATGAAAATGAATAAACGTATTTACGGAACTCCTTTAAGTATTTCATCCTTAGCGTTAAATTGTGATTTTAATACCCTAAATGACCTTTTCAATAAAAATTTTAATAGCGCAAAAGACCAGATAAGATGAAAATGGTACCCTTCCACTTGCTTTTGCTCACATTTATAGGGCCGCTTTATGCGCAAAACCAACAGGATATTCCTTCCGGAAATAATAATATTCATCTGACTGTCTTTGGAACCGGTCAGCCGGTATTGATTATCAACGGCGGTCCGGGAATGAATAGCGAGGGTTTCAGGCCCCTGGCTGAAAGAATCGGGCAATCCTATGAAGCTATCATTTATGATCAGCGAGGCACCGGAAAATCCTATATGGGCAAAGTGGATTCCACCACAATAACCATGGATTCAATGGTCGTGGATATTGAAACTATCCGTAAACACCTGGGCATCGAAAGCTGGGTGATCCTGGGTCATTCCTTTGGGGGAATGCTTGCCTCTTATTATGCTTCCCTGTACCCGGAAAGAACAAAAGCTCTTATTTTATCTTCTTCGGGAGGTATTGATATGTCTTTATTCAAAGGATTTAGTCCTGCTTCAAAACTGACTGAAACGCAAAGGGATTCCCTGAATTACTGGAACGAAAAAATTTCTAACGGCGACACTTCTCATTTTGCGAGATTACAGCAAGGAAAATTATTAGCTCCGCTTTATTTATATAATAAAGCCAATGTACCCGTTATTGCCGAACGGCTCACCCAGGTTTATCCTAAGATCAATCAACTGGTGTTCCAGAACATGAATAAAATAAATTTTAATTGCGCCGATAAACTTAAAAATTTTAATAATCCTGTATTGATCATCCAGGGTAAGGAAGACCTTGTGCCGGAAAGAATCGCTGATAAAGAACATTCGGTTTTTAAAAATTCATCGCTTGTGAT
>CAYNCU010000129.1:0-12418 GCA_964395765.1 uncultured Roseivirgaceae bacterium
AAGGGCTGTAGAAGTACACCTTGTCGTCCAGGTTGTCAAGGATTGTATCAATTTTCTTCCGGTTGAAGGCTGTCCAGTAATCTTCAATAACCTTATCAATTTGCCTCATAGGGTAAAAATTTTATAATCTTATCGATCAATCACCAACTTTATAATTATTACGATTTATAAAACATATTGTTATAATAATTTCATGTTTCGGCTGGGTTTTTCGATAAACAGGTCAATTTTATGGCTATAAGGGCAGAATTCCGGCAATAGAGAATATTTTGAGGATATGCCTGGCTGCATTTTGTGTTTTCTATAAAATTATTTTTAAATATGCGGAAGTCTATGCCTGAACAGGATGAGTAAGTGAAAACCAAAGCATTTAAACTATGACCAGTGAACTCCAGAATAATACCCGAATGATCAATGGTTACCCTTTCATTCCCTATGCGCAGGAAAGGGTAAGCCCGGAGGATTCCCTGAAAAGGTCCCGGGAATTCTATGATAAAGCAAATAAACGACGGTCTATCCGTATTTTTTCCGATAAGCCGGTAGCCAGGGAGTTGATTGAAAACATAATAAAAACAGCAGGAACTGCCCCCTCCGGGGCGAACAAGCAACCCTGGATGTTTTGTGCAATCTCCGACCCGGCCCTGAAAAAATCGATCCGTGAAGAAGCCGAAAAGGAAGAATATGAAAATTATACCTACCGGATGAATGAAGAATGGCTTCGCGATCTGAAAGCCCTTTCGACCAACTGGCATAAACCGTTCCTGGAAATTGCGCCCTGGCTAATCGCCGTATTCCGCTTACCTTATTACCATGATGAAAGTGCAAAGAAAAGAAATAACTATTACGTGATGGAATCGGTAGGGATAGCCTGTGGCATACTGTTGACCGCAATCCATAATGCCGGTCTTGTTGCACTCACGCACACCCCCAGTCCGATGAATTTTCTGTCCGCCATTCTTAAAAGACCGGAAAATGAAAAACCTTTCCTTTTAATCCCAGTTGGTTACCCGGCAGAAGATACGTGGGTTCCGGATATTAAACGAAAAAGCCTGGAAGAGATAAGTAAATTTTATTAAAGAAAATTACCCTCCAGGGCTTTGGAACCCTTGAAGGGTAATTTTCTCAAAAAGCTACGTCGTGATATTCTCCGTCCTCGTAAACCTTGTAAATAATAATATCTCTCAACACCGATGGCTTCAGCATGGATTTCCCCAGTAATACCCTCACGCATTCCTGGATTCCTTCGGTGATGGACGGGTGCGGGTGGATCAATTCGGCGAGTTCTTCGATTCCTTTTCCCATAGAGATCAGCAATGAAATCGCCTGTATGGCGCTGGAGGCATGTTCCCCGATTACGCGCATCCCGATCAGTTTGTTCTCACCGTCATCGGTTACCAGCACTTTCACAAAGCCCTGGGTATTCCTCATGGCGATGGCCCTGGAGATACAACTGTAATCCACGCTCGCCACGCGATAGGACATTCCTTTTTCCTTCGCCTGCTGTTCATTCAACCCTACCCCGGCAATTTCGGGGCTAAGGAACATGATGGCCGAAATATTTTTATAGGAGATGGGCGTAGGGTTCATTCCGCATATTTTTTCAATGGCGTGACGGCCTTCCAGTTCAGCAATGTTGACCAGGGCGATATCGGCAGTCATATCCCCTATCGCGTAAATGTTGGGCACGGCAGTACGGGTATCGTCATCTTCGATGAAGCCGTGTTTGTCAATCTCGATCTTAATATTATCCGACCAAATATTTTCAATATTCGGAACACGCCCTACCGATAACAAGGCTTTCTGCACATTGAAAGATTCCTGTTTCCCATCCTTGTATTCGATAGTATAATCCACGCGGCCATTTTTCACTTCCAGGTGATGCAATTTGGCATTCCGGTGAATCAATACCCCGTTGGCCTCCAGGTTTTTTTCGATGATACTTACCACATCTTCATCTTCAAAAGGAAGAATGCGGTCCCCTTTGTCGATCAGGTTGACTTTCGTTTTACCGAAATTCGAAAAAATGGTGGCATATTCACAACCGATCACCCCGGCACCAATGATGACCATGCTTTCGGGGAAATCTTCCAGTTTGTCTATTCCGTCGCTGGTTAAAACAATTTTTTCATCGACAGGAATTTCGGGCAGCAAGCGAGGCCGGCTACCGGAGGCAACGATAATGTTTTCCGCTTCATATTCACGGGTGCCGGATTCGTTTTCAACCTGGATCTTGTGAGGTTCCAGGATCCTGGCTATCCCATGGATAAACTGAATAAGGTTCTTATATTTTTCGTTTATTTTACTGAGGTGTTCGCTTAAAAGATTTATTTTCTCTTCTTCCGCTTTTCCAACTTCTGATTTTATTTCCTTGAATATCAATTCCGGATGGGCGAGGTTAAAACGTTTAAAATGTCTTCTTTCCATAGCTGTTTCACGGGATAGTTCCCACCATGTCTTTGAGGAAAGCGCCCCGTTAATAATCCCGGCGCCACCGATTTTACCCTTCTCTATTAATAATACTGTTTTCTTAAGGTCAATGGCCCGCATCGCCGCAGCATATCCGGAAGGGCCGGCTCCGATTATGCAGATATCCACTCGGTTTTCAGACATATAAGTTTAATTAGCAAATTGCAAGATACAATTTTTTATTTTTAATTATTAAATTATTGATCATCAGTATCCGCTATGCGGGATACTGACGGGGGCGATCGAAAAAGTATGACGAAATCAATGCCCGGTTTTCTCTACATAGCTGAATGGAGTACCGTCCGATGTCACCCCGTTTACATGAACCGTGAAATAACTCGCATTCGCGGCATTCACAAAATGTAGGTTTACGATTCCGGCCTGGTCGGTATGAAGGTTATCAGCCCAGAATATTGTAATCTTTTTATCAATGGAAACTGTGGAGGAGTCTCTTTGTACAGGATTGAAGGTTACCTCGGGAGAATAACCTGCTAATTTTATCAATTTGTTTATAGCAGCATTATTATCGTTTGAATCTTCTCCTCCTCCCCCTCCTTTTTTGGTATAAATCGCGATAACACCATTCGCCCCTCTTGACCCCCAAAAGGAGGTTGAAGATCCTGTATAAACTTCCACCCGGTCTATATCGTCCGGGTTTAAAGAGTTCAACATAGAATAGGCATTATCCCTGGAATAAGAATTTTCCCCTATGCTCATACCGTCGATAATAAACAGAGGATCCTGGTTCATGGTTAAAGAATGAGGGCCGTGCAGTAAAAATTTATAATATATTTCCCCGCCCGGGCCTGAGCTTTTGATCATGGAAAAACCGGTAACCGTAGATACCAGGGCCTGGGTCATGTTAGAGAATTTAACATTCAATTTACTGAAATCAACAATTTTATCCGGCTTTACATGGTTCCCCGAACTTTGATCCTCAGCTTCGGCATTTTGAATTTTAATGGGTTTTTTAGTAATCGAAACTTCATTCAGCATGATGGTTTTTAACTTTTCCGTCTCGGCCTTAATGCTTTCGAAAACTTCTGAATAATTTTTAATTTCATCGGTTGGTATTTCCGGGGTACAGTTCCTGAAAGCGTTTCCGACTTTATACGGCGAAAAGTTGAAAAACCTGATTTTCGCCTGAACTTCCTTTCCTTTAATGTTGGTAACCGTATAGATATAATCAGCGGTATCAAATTTATCGGGAATTGTCGCCGAGAATTTCCCCTCCCCTGAAGTCGTAAAACTTATGGAGTTCAAATTCTGATTTAACGGATAAAGATTCACCATGCAGGATGCGCACGCCTTACGGTTCACCATAACTATTCCACTGTAATCAAGAGACGCTTCCTTTTTATACGGATACTGGGCATCCGGCTGATTCATTGTTTTCCAGTCATATTTATAGTGATCCATTGTCAGCATGAAATTCTCCAGCTCGTTACGGGTTGCCGCTGTCGTATCCCTGAAATAATACCCCGGATCCTGTATAGGTTCAAAGAATTGGGACTGGAGCATGATTTCCGGAAGGGGATTTCCATAAGCCGATTCATTGAACAAATCATTGGCCGTCACCGATACCGATAGTGAAGCGCTCACCGGATTATTCGTGGAATTTTCAAGTTTTATTTGCAAGGATACCGGTTCATCCGGGTTATACTCCGGTTTACTGGTAGTAATTGTCACACGGGGTTGATCTTGCGGGTGGTCAATAAATACAAGTCGCTGACCGATATTATTTCCATCAAGGTCGAATAAAGACAACTGCAATACACCGGCCGGGAACCTCGATTTGTACAGCCAAATTGTTTTTTCAGTTCCTTCCAGGTAAAAAGCCTCCTTATCAAAAACCTTTCCCCCCGACTGAGCCATAAGGATTACTCCATGGTCCTTATAATCCCTTGTGCCTGTTACCTCTACCTTTAAAAAGGAATTACCCTGCACGGTGGCCTGCATAATAATACCCGAATCCTTTACCGGTGGTAACGGATATCTAAGGTTCACCGTTCTGAGATTTATATGTCCAACATCCAGAAAATACTGCCTTCTGCTATCCGGCTTAAAATCAACCAGCCCGATCCCCATGGCATTGGTCTTCACCGATTCCAGCATTTTTCCTCTTTCATCAGTAAGAGATCCGCTTATCAGGACGCCCGTTCCTTTCCGGTTGGTAGCCTTTATCCCTACTGAAGTTTCCAGCGAATTTACAAGGTTCCCGCTTTCAGGGTAGAATTTCAGTATAAGGGTATCGGCTGAAGCGGTATTATCATTCGTCTCCGATGGGGCCACCTGATTTATTCCCGAATGGATCATCAGGGTTTTCCCGGTGTACTCCGCGTCACTGAAATTCCTCATCCAGTTGGTATAACCCCGAAGCAGGTAACAGCCTTCGGGAATATTTTCAGGGATATCTATTCTTCCGGATGCAATGCCTGCCACTGCCTGCAATGTCTGGTGAATGAGTACAGAATCCGAAGGAGTTACAAGTTCAACATATACTACCCTTGGACCGTCTTCCGGTCTCCTGCTGAAATCATCCAGAAGCCTTGCATTGTACCAAATAGCATCTCCGGCAACATAATAAGGTTTATCGGTATTGAAATAAACTCCTTCCTGGTTCTGCCATGGGCCCTGTCCACCGACCGCTCCGGAAAGGGAATCCAGTAAATGAGAATAAAGGTTACTAAGGTCCGGCATTTTCCCATCGAGGGTTACCGGAGTAGGTTTAAATTCGCGGGGCAACATGTCGCCCATTCTTTCGCCGGCACGGCCACCGGTTACGGTAAAACTGGTTGGGTCATAAACAAAACCATTGGAGCTGAGTTCAATTCTGCCTGTATTCAAAACGATACGAGATACTTCATAGGGCATATCCGGGTAAGGGGAATCCCTGGTATAATGTCCGGTATAAATGATCTCTATCGGCAACCTTGACAGTATATAGCAGTTCCCTTCATTCGCCCCTTTAAAAACCATGTTTTTAAGATTTAAAGGGATCAGTACTTTTCCCAGTTTATCGGCATACAGGCGGGAATTAATATAGGAATCCGAAGGCAACACCTGGTAGGCCAGGAAATTATTTTGCTGCAGGGTGTTATCGATCAAATTTTTGAAGAAATCGCGCAAGGATCCGCGGTAGGCCTCATTGCGGTTCATTTCCCAGGTTATCAACTCTTTTGATGTCTCCGCCTTTAATGCTTCGAAATGGGTATCGCCAAAATAAGTAAGTGCTCCCTTGTAAATGCTAAATTGACGAAGCGTAAAATAGATCTTGTATCCAAGTTTATGATTAATGATTTCGAGGGGCACCTTTGATTCCGCCGTGAATGAATCGGTTTTGGGATTATCATCGAAAGTGAGATACCCCGGATTAAGAATTTCACAATCCTTATCCCCGACATCAGGCCCGAATAAATAACCTTCAAATTTATTCAGTTGCCGTTTCCATTTTGCATCCACCTTGCCCTTTACTTCCACTTCCGATAACTGTACCAGGGAAGGCTTAAGAAAAACATTCACCACCAGGGTGTCATTGCTTGCTACTGTGATGGTTTTCCGGTACGGCTCGTAACCCACAAAGGAAACGATGATCACGTAGCTCCCGGGTTCTATGTTTTTAAGGATATAATGTCCCGTCGTATCGGAAACCGTACCGGTTAGTGAGTTGTTGAAATAAACATTGGCAAATTCAACTGGTTTGGAACTGGAAGCTTCGACAATTTTGCCTTTGACCGTTCCGTTTTGCGAGTAACCATTGTTGGAAATCAAAAAGTATATAAACAGTAAGAAAATACTGGTTTTATTTTTTGTTATCAATAGAAAAATCGAATGCATATTTTTTAATTTTCAGGCAATAAAAAAACTGGTTCCGTTATGATTAATTTACTATAAATAAGGGAATCATAAAAATATTTAATAGGTTTTAACGGCATGTCTGCACATTAATGCCAGCCAACCGGCCAGGTGGTAGTATCCGGCAATACCCGATACGAATTATTTATTTCCCAGCAGGGAACATTGGGATAGGTCCTTTCCAGGCGTCTGTCGGGGCGGCCGGAATTGGATCTTATGATCAGGATGGGTTGCTTGATGATGGAAGAAACCTGGAAAAAACCCAGCACATTTTTTAACGGGTCATTAATGCAATGAAGGTTGCCCAGTATCCTTGACGGCGGAGGGTCCAGTGAGCCCCCCGTATTGGTGATCTGGGCATTGACCTGCTGCCAGTATTGATAGGCGTCCGCAGTCAGGGACTCCAGGGAAACCGTAACCAGGTACTGATCGGTGCTGAAAAAAGGAACGAGGGTAACTTCCAGGGTCACTTCGTTGCCGTTGAAAAATTTATCACTCATAATATGAAGATCATTGTAATCATATTCGTATCTCCAACAGGATGAATTATTCGGGTATTGGGCAAATTCCGTGGAAAACATGTAAACGCCATACCATTCCCACCGGTAATAATTGACCTGGTCGCCGGGGTCGACAAATGACAGATAAACTTCATGGCCTTCGGGCGTATAAGGACCGGAGGGTACGAGTTGGTAATAGTAATTTTTAACCGGTGGCGTGGGGTTAAGTAATTCCGGTGATGACTCAATCACATCTCCATTCTGCGTTTCAATGTGCAGGGTGTAGGTCCTGTTTACCTTTCCCCGGAAAGCACTGCCCGAAGCATAGTCGCCCGATCCCGACGGATGGAAAAAATACTTTTCTCCGAGATCATCGGAAACCCTGACGCTGGCATTATTTACCGGGAGGTTCAGGCTTTTCCCATCGGTTGAATAGGCTGCCGACCAGCTGATTTTTACGGTATAAGGTCCGGGCTGATCTGAAATCTGCCCGTCAATGGTATAGTCCTTTTCATAATTCTTTATATCTACGCTGATCTCTTTCTGGCAGGCGTTCAGGACAGAAAGCATCACTGTGGCAATCAGCATTAACTTATTTATCTTCAATTTTTTCATACCTCTTTATAAGAACCGGAAATTATAAGTCAGGGAAGGCAGGGCCGTCCCGAGAATGGAATATTGATAGGCCTGTGGAAGTTTTGTTCCCGCCTTCGGCTTAAAGAAAACCGAATAGGCATTTTCGCGGGCATATACATTATAGATCGAAAAGGTCCAGCTTCCCTCCCACCATTTATTTTTTTTGTTATTGCCGTTCAGGGTTACGGACAGGTCCAGGCGGTTGTAATCCGGGGTCCGGTCAAGGTTTCGGTCGCCGAAGTTGGCAATCGTAATATTGTCAATTTCGTATTTGGCTGACGGGTAGGTAACCGGCCGGCCGGTGCTGAATATGAAATTCCCCGATATATTCCACCTCCGGTTGATCCGGTAAATGGCCGTCATTTTAAAATCATTCGGTCGGTCATAATTGGCAGGATAATATTTCCCCTCGTTGATCGTCTCTTCCGGTGTAGGTCCTTTCACCTGGATCAGGCTCCGGGAATAGGTATAACTCAGCCATCCCGTTACCCGGCCGAAATCCTTTTTGGCGTAAAGCTCAATCCCATAAGCCCTTCCCTTCCCTTCAAGGACCTGGTTTTCAATATTGGGATTCTGAAAAAGATCCGCCCCGTCTTTATAATCAACTATATGTCCCATTCTTTTAAAGTAAATTTCCGCGGAGGTTTCTATGGTATTATCGTTGAAATTCCTGAAATAGCCAATCGAGGCTTCGTCACCCCATTGGGGCAGGATGTACGGTCCGCTGGGTAACCATAAACTGATCGGCGTGATCGCCGCAGTATTGGTAATGACCTGGATATACTGGTACATCCGGTTATAACTGATCTTGACCGAACTGTTATTATTCATAAGAAACCGGATCGAGAACCTCGGGCTCAGGCTGCTGTAATTACGAATGCTTTTCCCTTTGTCAAAATGTTCCGACCCAGTTAAGGTCAGATCGGATTTGGGCAGGCCGGCTTCGTACTGATTGACATCCCCCGGGCCGAGCAGGCTGTAATAGGTATACCGGAGTCCGCCCATAATCGTTACGGAAGGCGACAGGTCGAACTCATCTTCCGCATAGCCGGAAAGGTCTCGTGAGTGCATTTCCGGGATTATTATCCGGTTAATGCTGCTGCTCTCGCCGGGGTTAAGCGCTCCGGGTGAATAGGTATGCCAACCTGAACCAATGCCGAATTCAATACGGTGAGATTTCCAGGGTTGATAATAGCTGTCTATCCTTAATTCCTTGTCCGCGATCCCCGCCTTCCAGGTGAAGGAAGATGTCCGTGCATCGCTGTTCAACCCGTAGTTGTAATTGGCGAGGACGGCCTCTGCATTGACAACCAGTTTTTTGCCGATCAACTGGTTAAAGGATATGGAATGGTTTACGGTTGACCAGTGATACAGGGTATCGAACGGGATCCTGAAGTTATCATAACTGCTGTAATAGGAATACCTGACCTGGGACTGACCGGAAATTTTAAAATTCATTTTCACATTGCCGTCATAAAAAAATGCGGAACTGTTTTTAATCTGGATATTATTGACCAGGTGCAGCAGGTAATCACTATAGGAAATCCTTCCGCCGGTAACCAGGGTAAGCCGGTCCTTAATGACCGGGATTTTCAGGGCCAGCCGGCTGTCGAACAAGCCGATGCCGCCTACGCCGGTAAAGCGGTTGACCTGGCCGGGATAGGTTTCCACATCCAGTACGGAAGATATTCTGCCCCCGTAACGCGCAGGGATGCCGGCCCGGAGCAGGGTGACATTATCAACCATATCGTTATTGAATCCGGAAAATAAGCCGAACACATGGGAGTTGTTATAGATGGGCGCGCCATCCAATAAGACAAGGTTTTCATCGGCATTACCGCCCCGGACATTAAAACCCGGGGAAGCCTCTCCAACCGAGGTAACTCCCGGCAACATTAACAGGCCGTGAATTACATCCGCCTCACCCATAAAAGGGGGCTGTTCTTTAAGTGAACGGCTGGAAAGAATGGTCACTCCCGTTAAATTATTTACATTGAAATCCTGTGCCTTTCCTTTGACTACTACTTCATTCAATTGAACCACTTCGGTGGGCAAATAAAATTTTTTATCGGTGTTCTCCGTCAAGGCAATAGATTCATGCTGTTCGATATAACCTACCGATTTTATATCGAGTGAATAGCTCCCTTCAGGAATGCTGAAACGGAAAAAGCCGTTGATATCCGTTACGGTCCCCGTATCCAGTTCCTGGATAAAAACCGTGGCGCCCAGGATGGGGGTTTCCTCTTTTTCCGATAACACCTGCCCGCTTAGCAGGTAGATTATATTCGAATAGTTTTTCTGATGCCGGCCTGGCAGGTTTTCGGTTGAGCCGGCTATCGATCCGTGGTAGAGGACGAGATAAAGATTTTTATAATTATAGAAAGTCAGGCCGGTGCCGGTTAACACGTTGTTCATGTCCTTTTCAATACCGGAGAAATTTCCCGGAGGAAAAACCTTCATGTCTTTGATCCACTCGGGCTTGTAAAGGATTTTCAGGTCATAGTGTGATTTTATTTTTTCAAGGGCCTGTTGTAACGATATGCTGTCCGTCTTACTGATCGCCTGCCCTCTCACCTGAACCGGGAAGTTCAGCAAAATTAATATCAACAATACCAAAACTGTTTTCATCTATCCTCTATATCCTTTTTCTTACCTTTATTACTACGGAGGTTCTGAATATTTTTCCATCTTTATCATAACCGGTAATATTGACAACCAGGTCGGTAACAAGATCATTCAGGCGAAAGTCCGCCCGTGCCCGGCCGTTTTTCATTTCGCAGGCCGGATTCCAGTAAACAACCGGTGAAAGATTGACCAGATCTTTATTGACCACAGGATTAAAAATGGGCCGGGGATGATGAAATCCTCTGAAATCAAGTAATTTCGTTCCCGGCACTTCAATGGGCTGATCGGTGTAGAAAGCCATTACCCCCCCTGTTCCAAGTGAGCCGAAAGGTTCAATATTTTCATTGGTATAAAGCAGATCAATTTTCTGGAGGTCCTTTGTACTTAAACCCATAACAAAAGGGACATTCTGTGTCGGCATTCCGTTGACCAGGAACAAGGGATTGTCACCCAGGTTGGTGTTTTGATTATTATAAATAATGATGCGCGGCTTATTTTTCGGGTGTTTATAATTTACATAAGGTAAAATTTCCCTGATCACTTCTCTCACATCTGCGAACTGGATATAATCATTAAGATTATAGGAATTGTCCGCCTGCGAATAAACCTGGGTGGTATCGTATAATAATTTCTCAGAAGCAACCGGCGGGCTTGCATGACTTTCAAAGTATTGATAAAATAAAACATTCCGGATCTTCGCAACCCCGGCAAAAGAATCGAGGGAAGCAAGCATCGAAGAATCCCGGTAAAGAACCGGCAGATCCGGGAAATTCCGGAAATAACGGAACTCCGTACTCAAACCTTTAACCGGTCCGCCGACGGTGCTGATGTAAACGGAATTGTTTTCCATCAGGGAAGATACATCGAAGGAAAAATACCCGTTCGTATTGACCGTTGTCGCCAATAGCTGTGGGTTTTCTCCAAGGCTTACCAGGGCAAGCGGGTGGCCGGCCATCGGGGTATTATCAGCAGGATTGACATACTTCCCCAGGACCAGGTATTTATTGATAATGAGACCGCCGCCATTATTTTCAGAACTTAACTGCAGCTTTTTCGCAGGGTCCTTCAGGATATAAATGCCATTTTTATTGAAATGATTTTCAGCCTGCTGTTGCTCACTGACGTCAATGATCAGCCGGGCATCAGATATGGCCGGTCCTCCTCTATTTTCAATGGTAATCACAAGATGGACCGAATCCCGCGGATTGTAAATTTCCCTGTCGGTAAATGCCCTGATCGTTACCGGTGAAAGTGAAACAGTATCTTTCTTTCCTGTCCATTCCAGGTGGGGGGCAGAAATGATCCGTTCATTTGAAGCAGGCAGTTTCCATCTCATGGAATTGCCCTGTCCACTGGAAATAGAAAGTTCGTCACCGTTACCGTAGCCCTGAATACCCGATATCGTGATCATCCCTTTTTCATCGGAATGAATATAGGCGGAGCTGTCGCGGGCAAGATCTCTTAAGGTCCCTGAAAATGGAATAAGCGTATTGGATTTATCGATAAGGGCATAGCTGCGTGAATTGATAGAATCGTTCAGGTTATTTGATAACATAACCGGCAAAACCTGCAGGCTGTCAGGTTTTTTGAAAATTTCATTTTTCCAGAGATCCCCATCCAGGTCGTCTGCATTAATGATTACCAGAGGAAGATAAAATTGCGGCACCGATGGCGTACTGAAGATGGAGGGATAAGCATGAAGCCAATACAAACCGGTGGGGGTATTGATATTCAGGGCTATTTCTCCAAAGAGGTACCCTGAATCAGATTTTACCTTTTGCCTTTCCCAGGATTTTCCCTGCGTGTCATCCAGCTCAACGGCATAAAACCGGGAAGCATATGGGCCCGTGAATACGGAATAATGAATAAGATCGAAGGTGGTATAAAAAGGATTATCGGAAATGATGCTTCCCTGGGCGTTTAATTTTAATACCTGAAGGTGGCAGATGAAAAAAAACAATAATATATACCTGATCCTGAAAGTCATTGGACATGCATTAATGATCTTTCATAAAAATGATTGAGTTAAAAATATCAATTGTTTCAGCCAATTGGAATGATTGGAGGTAAATAATGGATGTAAATACAATTATCGGTCACTGATGTACACATGCGATAGTTGAAATAATGCTTTGAGATTCCTTAATCTAACATTGTCTTTATTTGAATCTTGTCAGAATATACATACAAAAAAAGGAACGTCATTCCCGGCCCCCGAGCCGGGGAGTACGGACCGTAAAGCCCTGCCCAGGCGGGATAATGAGGCCGGCCTGCGGAGGAGGTTTTAACGAGATGTTAAAATCTGAACAGGGACCCCGTTCCAGGCCCGGGCTTGG
>CAYNCU010000130.1:0-12324 GCA_964395765.1 uncultured Roseivirgaceae bacterium
TCGGGGTCCCCTGTCGGGAGACCCCGATGGGGGAATTATAATCCACATTCTTCAAATAATGAATCATGTAAATCACATTCAACAAACATGTAAATGAGAAGTGAATTCTTGATTTCACCTCGTTAGAAACACGTAGTCACGCCTTTTGGCTTGGCCATCCCTATGGGGACAGGGCTGAGCAGCGTCCTTTATTTAAAGGATATTTTTTAATGAACAGAAACCTAACTGCAATGGCCACAAAGGATACACAATGTACACAATGTCGGATCCTATACATAAAACATAGTGTCCATTGTGCCAACATAGTGCACATTGTGGTTATGTTCCTGCACCTTAAATAACGGAAATGATTTAAATTGAATTTAACATGCTATTAAAAAGCCCGAACTTATCAATCTTCCCTCAATCCTTTTATAACCACATTCCCCGTCCCGTACGGGCTGCAGGGATAGGTAAATTCCTTGCTACTTTTTTTAGGGTCATTGATAACTTTATAAAAATTATCCAGGAATTTAATAGTGCTATGTTTGTATTTATCACTGATGTAGGTGCAGTTCTGGTAGATTTTGTAAATGTCCGGTTTCAACTTATTGTATAGATCAAAAGCCTCTTTAAATTCGTTCATGTCATCGATACAATATCCCCGGTAACGGCGTTCCCGAACCGAAGTCAATTTTAACTCCGGAGCCGGTTCGGCGTAGGGGGCGTTGACGATTCCGGCATGATCGAAGTCATAGGGGACCGTAACAGGAGCTCCCGTGGTATCCGTATAAAGAAGTTTTATATTTTGCAGGTACCTGACCGACCAATCGGTGTTACCGATAAGGTATTCAAAAACTGCCATATTAAGAAAATCTTGCTTTTGCGTATTTTGCGGGAGAACCTTCTGCCGGTCGAGAGATATGGAATGATTCCTCTCCGCCATTTTATCTTCACTTTCCAGGAGCATACCGAACATCGGCCTGGTAGTCGTGTTTTTCACGGTGTCTTTAAAGGTTATTTGAACCAGGCGATCCCTGAAACTTTTATCCGTTACCAGATTAAATATTTTATAAACCAGGTATTCTCTTACCACATATTGATCGCCCTGGCATGGCGTTACGAGTTTTATTTTATCCTGGCCGTAAAAAACAGAGGACTGCGGCGTATTTTCCTGGTCAAAATTCAACCAGAGGGGAGGATATAAGCAGGTTCCTTTGGCCCGCCTGAAATGCCCCCTGGCTTTTACCCTGATTTGCATAGAATCTGCTTTATCGTTGTTTATGTACGACAATAACATAGAATGATATTGTGGATCGTCACCGCGATCGGCCAGGGCTTCAGCTACATTTCCCGATAGGGTTATATCTATAATGGATTCATTTTCAAATAGTTGATCATTTGATAATAATGAATTAGTTGAATTGACATCCGGATTCGTTGATTGGGAATAAATGACCAGCGGGAAGCAAAGAAAGTTAATAATCAGGGCAAGGGTGATATTTAAAGCCCGGTTGAATTTCATATAGATAGATTTAGGGCACCTGAGTAAACTTAAGATTAATGCATTACAGATTCAACGATTTTCCCGATATAATCACTATAGCCGGTTATAGTTTTCGTCATTATATCGATCTGTTGCTGGGCTTTTTCCCATTGTTCTTCTTCAATAGCCTCCCGGATTCCCGGCATGGTCTTAACGCCGTAACCGGTATATAAACCCGGGGCATACAATTCATGTTTAAACCACGGCCGGCCGGGTAGACCGGGATCGTAAATCAGGTATCTTTCCGATTTGAAAACCATTTGATTGTACCGATCTCTCTGATCCTGCGTCAATGAATCGAATCTAATCTTACTCCATGATTCTACAACACTATGTAAATTGATAACAGCATTCTGAAGATAGGCGAAATTAAGGTAGGGGACTTCCTCTTTTTTTTCAGGTGAATGATATTCTTTCTCAGGATCGGCAGCAAGGTTGTACATATTATTTTGCAATAGATAATTGATCTCCTTGTTCTCTTTTCTTTCCGTATCACAGAGTTTGGTCAGTTCCTTAACATAAGAGGTTATAGCTGTATCCATATCCACGAAATTGAAGGGCAGGATATCGGCATTGGCCATTCTGAGAATAATATGACCGTCGGTTTTGGCGAGCGCAGCTTCATAATGAAATCCGGGATCTTTAAAATGTGTGTAATTGTAATAAGTGTCATAAATAGAATGATATTCGCCCCAATCTTCCTCACCCCCGTAGTTCAGGTTCAGGGAAGAAATCCCGAGATGCTGAAGGAAGGGAGTATAATCGGAACCGGAACCCAGTGCATCGATCCGGTAACCTTTATATTTCTCCTTGCCGTTTTTAACCATTTCATATGCTTTCAACCGGCCATAAACCGTTACGTTTTTTTCAGGATCGATTACAGATTTCGCCACGGAAGCCATGAAGGTATTTAAGCTATGCGAACCACCGGTAAATAAAAATCCGCGTTCGTTTGAATCCGTGTTAATATACACCACGGCCTTGTCTTTCAATTCGTCCGCATGGCCCTCCACCCATTCCGTGGAACCGATCAGTCCCGGCTCTTCCCCATCCCAGGCGCAGAATACAACAGTTCGTGCAGGGGCATTCCCTTCCTTAGCCAGTTCCGCGGTGATCCTGGCTTCTTCGAGTAAGGAAGAAGTGCCACTCAACGGGTCATTGGCCCCGTTCACCCATGCATCGAAATGATTACCCCTGATAATCCACTGATCCGGGTATTTGCTTCCTCTTAATGTCGCAATAATATCATAAGCCGGCTTTATGTCCCAGTTGAACTGCAGGTTCAACTTCACTTTAGCCGGGCCGGGTCCGACATGATAGGTGATCGGCAGGGCACCGCGCCAGGATTCGGGACAAACTTGTCCTGACAGTGCTGATAATAACGGTAGGGCATCATGCCAGGAGATTGGCATTACGGGGATCTTTACCAGCGTTTCAGCCTGAGAACGATCCAGTCGTTTTGCATTTTTTGTCGCTGCATAACCGGGTGTCAACGGATCGCCGGGATAAACCGGCATATCCATGACCGAGCCCCGTTGTACTCCCATAGAATCGCGGTTGGAGCCGTGAGGATATACATTCCCCTGGAAATAACCGTCATCGCGGGGATCGGAATAGATGATGCAGCCGATGGCGCCGTGTTCTGCCGCCAGTTTGGGTTTAATTCCCCTCCATGAACCCAGGTACCGGGCAATGACGATCTTACCCTTCACATCTACCCCCATACGTTTCAAATCTTCATAGTCTTTTTTTACACCATAGTTTACATAAACCAGTTCCCCTTCGACATTTCCATCTGCTGAATAGGCGTTATAGGTCGGCAATTGTTCGGAAACCTGGCTGGTGGTAGGATCGACTTTTACACTTGGTTCGGCAAGGGCCGGTTTATAAATAGTAGGGGCCACCATTTCCAGTTGCCGTACTTTCGGGGTCGGAAAAAGAACATAATAGGTATCGACTTTAACTTCATAACCCCAGGATTTGAATTTATCCGCAATGAAACCGGCAATTTTCTGATCGTAGGGCGAGCCCAGGTGGTGGGGGCGGGCCGACATGAATTTCATCCAGTCGTCAATGTCGGAAGGATTTACTTTCTGATCATATTTTTGTTCGAGTGCTTTTTCAGTTTGAGTAGTGGTCTGGTCAAAGCCCGGAATTGTTTCCTGGGAATAGGACTGATGAAAAATCAGGGTAAAGGAGATGAGCCAAAGATATTTTTTCATTGCGTAAAAAGTTGGATTTCGAAATTTATAATTAATATAAATATTTCCCGCAGATATCCGCTGATATTTTCTGCGTCAATCTGCGCTATCAGCGGGAGGTATTGAATTCCGGCTTTAGATTTATAAAACTTTTGTTTTGCCCGGAACATCCACTGGATAATTTCCGTCCGGACCGGGTTCAACAGGAGTTTTTGCATCCCAGCTGTACTCGGCAGGAGTAATTACCCGGGTGGACTGAAGTGCTTCACCCAGCTTTAATTCCCTGCCCGAGTGAATGGCCATTCTTCCCATGATGGTGGTCAAGGTGCTCTTCGCCCCGTATTCGGTATTATTGATATGTTTCCCGTTCATCAAGGCATCAAAAAATACCTGGTGTTCCACTTCGTATTCGTTGGGATCATTCTGATCCCTGTAATTCCAGGTAACGTTTCCGTCGAGGTCCATGATCCTGTTGTTCTCATTGGCCATTCCCGTGGTACCGAGGATATCAAAGCCCATACGACCCCAGCAGTGATCCTCGGTTGCCCCGGTGACATGCATTTTGACCCCATTAGCGTATTTGAATTCCGCATAATGGTGGTCATAGGTATGACCCTGGTTGGGACCTTCAAAGGTTATCCGGCCGCCCAGGCCTTTCACCGAAACCGGGAAATCCTTCATCATCCAGTTCATGACATCCATCTGGTGGATAGTTTGACCCGCTAATTGTCCTCCCCAGAGCCAGGTAAAGTACCGCCAATTCCTGAGCTGGTACTCCATCTCCGTCCATTCCTTCTGGCGCTCATGGATCACGGGAGCCCCGACATTAAAATACACATCGATCGACTGTATCCTGCCGATGGCACCGTCCCAAATTTTATTCAGGAGCAATTGATAAGATTTTTTATAACGCATTTGCAGACCCACGACTACATTCAGGTTTTTCTTGTCAGCCAGTTGTCCTGTCTGAATGATCTTTTGATATCCAGGGACATCGACGGCAAGTGGTTTTTCCATGAATACATGTTTATTGGCATTGATAGCGGCTTCGAAGTGTATAGGACGGAAAGGAGGGGGAGTGGCGAGCAGCACTGCATCGCATTTATCGATCACTTTCCGGTAGGCGTCAAATCCTACGAACTTATTTTCTTCCGGAACAATGACCTGATCCTTTTTCTCGCTTTGCTTAAGGTTCAGCAGGCTTTTATCGAGCTGGTCCCTGAAGGTATCGCCCATGGCCACGAGCGAGATGGCATCGGAAGCCATCAAGGCCTGCAGGGCGGCCCCGGTTCCGCGATCACCGCATCCTACCAAACCAATATTGATCTTGTTTGATGCCAATGAGGAAGCTCGGATAACCGTCGGGTAATTGGCCAGGATCGTTCCCCCCATCATAGCCAAAGAAGTTTGTTTAATAAATTCACGTCGGCCCGGCTGTTTTATTCTTTTTATCATGATTGGAAAAAATTAACTATTCAACAGTAAAAAAGGTCATTAAAATAAAGGAATGAAAATAATCAATTTAAGATACAGATATATCAATTCATTGAATTTTAAGATCCTGCCTGCGACTTTTTTATTCATTGGTTATCCATCGGGTTTGTGAACATTTGATGCGGTGATAAACCAAGGTTTATTATCGGGATCTATTAATTTCAGACCAATAAGCTTGTTAAGGATAATCTATTTTTGTACCTTAATTAAGGTAGGGCGGAAGAGACAGAGATTTTTAATAAAAAATTATTCGGTTAAAATGAAAAACTATTTTTTGCTTTAATCGGACATCTGCTTCTCAACTGATTTCAAAATAACAGCATATTTAATCAATCGCGTAAACTGCGTCGTTCCATTTTTGACCTGAAATTTTAATTCATGTCAAGTGGACCAGGAAATGACAGGTTTGTCCGCCCCGTCTCAGTGACTCAAGTACCTCCACTTTTATAGGCCTGCCCAGGGCGGTTTCAAAAATGGTCTGGTGCGTGGCCTTGGTACACTCACAATGCAAATCCCCGGGCTTCGCAGGTTTGAATCTCGCCGCAGGGCAATAACATTGGGAAGATTTCTCGCCGTAACGGATATGCACGGTATCGCCATCACGCCAGATCTCAAAGTTCTTTTTGTACGCCTCGATCAGTTTATCCACATCGCCTTTGCCTTCTTCCGCAATATCCTGTTTGAATTTATATCGGTTGAAACACCCTTTCCCGCAGCCTTCATACATCTTTATCCGCGTATTCAGATCCAGTTCATTATCCATGGTTGCCAGGAGGTCGGATAGCCAGTTCTCGACAAACTGCATTTCACCTTTGACTTTATCGAGGTCGTCATCCGGCAATTTTCGTGGTTCGGCGTGCAATAAATTGCGCTGGGCGCCGGGAAATAAAAAAGCGCAGGAACACAAACCCAGCTTCAGGCTCGTTTCCAGGTATTCTTTGCGGTTCATATAGAATATTGGGTTGTTAAAAAATGACTTTGAGTATAATGAGATGAAAAAGTTTAATCCTGTTTACGGGGAATTGGAATAAAAAGATTTTGTAATAAACAAAAATTTTATAAATGATTTAGATCCGGTTTCCGGTTGCCGGCGGCTGGTTATCGGTCAGTTCCGTTATTTATATTTAGGGGGAACTGATAATGTCAATTTCTGATTACAAGTAGTCGCAGGTTACAGATTCTGACCCGGGAAATAAATAGGGGTCTTTCATGTGTAACGAAATCATGACTGTTTACTGTTTACTGTTAATTCTGTTCCCCGTAAGAATTTCATACCCGATTTCGAAACGAAATCCTCCAACCTCCGACCTCCGACCTCTGACCTCCGACCTCCGACCTCTGACATCCTACCTCTATCTACCTTCCGCCCCTCCAGGTAATTTCAAACTATTTCGTTACGCGGATCTTTCATCCTCGATCTGCAATAACAACAGGATCTTTTAAACCAGGGTTGCATTTAAATTAATCGTGGTCCCTTTATACAGCCTGGAAATCGGGCAGTTCTTCTTCGCGGTTTCGGTGTGTTTCATGAAGTCGGCTTCGCTTACCCCGGGGACTTTGGCTTTGCAATCCAGGTCGATTTTCGTGATGATCGGACCGGTTTCGTCACTGTCAAGCTGAACGGTGGCTTTTACTTCAATGCTTTCCGGTTTAAGATTGGCGCCGGATAGCAGTGCGGAGAGGAACATGGAATAACAACCGGAGATTGCGGCTCCGACCAGTTCTTCAGGGTTGGTACCCTGACCGTTCTCAAAACGGGATGAAAAACTGTAATTGCCTTCATAGTTCCCATATTTCATTTTCCTTCTTTCAAAGTTCCCTGCCAGAGGGCTGATGCGTGTCGAGTTGCCATATCTATAATTAATTAATGAATTATAAATAAAATAAATTGAAAGGTACTATATAAATGAGGAAACGTCAATACAAACGAATCAATCGATTTGCCTGATGATTTTATTACCTGATCCTTTGTAAGGGAAATGATACTACCGACTCATCTCCGTTTTTATTGACGGAGGCAACGCCGAAGTAGTAATTATCGATGACAATCCCTTTCAGGGTATATTCGTTTACATCTTTTACATAACGAAAGTATTTCCACTGCGGCGCTGTGGTTTCCCTCCAGTAGATCTTATAGCCAGCCATATCCGGATCGTTTATTTCATCCCATTTTAATTTTGTATCCGGTGAAACTGCCCCACCGATGGCCACGTTTTCCGGAGCAGGAGGAGCCCAGGCCAGGCCAGCCAGCGTAATGGCATTGGCAGCAGTCAGTTTCGCACAATAGTTGAAATTTACCCCGTCAATGACATCCCCGTAATGAATTCCGTTTTCCACTCTTACATTCTGGTGTTGCCGGTAATAATTTTCATGCGCTTCCATGATCCTGACGGCTGCATATCCCGCATCGTTAAACGGGATCTCGTGCCCTCCACGGCCAAAACGGTCGATCCGATAGATCAGCATCGGTTTCATCTCGGGCATATAGTTACTTGTCATCATTAAAACATAACGTGCCAATTGCCTGGAGATCCCGTCCACCTCACCGCCCATATATCTTAATCGAATCCTATCCTGTTCCGTATCCTTAAAGGGCACCGGTTCAGAGAAAATCCTGAATTCACGATTGTCTATCACACTATCCACCCCTTCGATATTCCCGATCATATCATTATTCAGCATGCCGATTATTTTCCAGCCATGTTCTTTTGCATAAGCAGCCATATATTTTCCACCGTACAATCCCTGTTCTTCACCTGATAAACCCATATATACGATGGAATTTGCAAAAGAATATTTTGACAACACTCTTGCTGCTTCCAGGGTGCCGGCCATCCCCGAGGCATTGTCGTTGGCACCCGGTGCATCCGTGGTATAATCCATTACATCGGAAGCCCTTGAATCGATATCTCCCGACATGATAACGTAATGATCGGGATGAAGGCTGCCTTTTTGAATGGCAATCACATTGACGATCCAGTCGTCCTTCGGAACTCTTGAATTTCCTTCCTTGGTAATATAGGTGCTCTGGTAAAATACCGTGAGGCACTGATTACAATCTTTGGAGACCTGGTCGAACTGTGCCTTTACCCATCTTCTTGCCGCGCCGATTCCGCGTGTCTGAGAAACCGTATCTGAAAAAGTATTCCGGGTGCCGAAGCTAACCAGTGTTTTAATATCCTTTTCAATTCTGGCGGAAGATATTTCATTTACAATATTGTTCATTCTAAGATCTCTTGCCGGTGGAGATACTTCCTGAGAAAAGGAAAAATGAACGGCCGGCATCAGTAACAGGCCCAATATAATGGTCTTCATTTCGTAAGAATTTCTCTATTATAAATCAAGGTTTTTTAAATAAGTCATGCTCTTCCGGATGCTTTCAATTTTGTCCATTTGCGTATTATCCTGGTCGAGGAAGGCGAATCGGATCCCGTTGCTTTTCGCAGTCGTTAAAATGGGTCTGAAATCGATAATTCCCGATCCGAGCTCGGTAAACGCTTTCGGATCTACATTAAAAACAGAAAAGTCCTTCGGGGTGTCCTTCACCAGATCTTTCAGGTGAAGGTAAATCAGTCGGTTACCCAGTCTATTGATCCATTTAACCGCGTCATTTCCGCTGATGGTCACCCAGAATACGTCCAGTTCATTTTTAACCAGCTCCGGATCAAAGATTTTTAGCATTTCTTCAAAGGGGATCTTCCCGTTGTCCGGTTTGAACTCAAAGGAATGGTTATGATAATAGAGCTGAAGGCCGGACTGTTTGCATTTTTCCCCGGCTTTATTCGCCAGTTCGGCAAATTTCCTGAAATCATCCATCGTCTTTCTGTCTTCCGGCATCATGATGGCTATCCCCATATGTCCTATTCCGTTCTTCTTACAATCTTCAATAATATTTTCAATAGCGTAGTTATCGGGGGGAGCAAAGCCCATTTTCCGTGCTTCATCCCAGTTCCCGCTTATATAACCGGGCATAAAATGGGTACTGATAGGCGTAAGCCCCTGATCTTTGGCGACAGGAACATACTGATTCAGCGTTGCAGGATTAAAAAATTCAACATTCTTAATGCCGGTTCCGGCCACTGTACGGAAAACGGATTGAGGATCCTTTTCCAGTATTTCCAGAATCATAAAAAGCTGAATTCCAAGGCTATCGATATATTTAAATCCAGTTTCACTTGAGTTCGAATTTTTTTCAGTATTCCCTGATTTCTTCGAAAGATTACTGGCAGTAACACCCGCCATCGGAAGGCTTAAGGCGAGAGCCGCTGTCAGTTTTAGGAAGTCTTTACGGCTTAATTTGTTTTTCAAAGTATTCGCGCAAATAAGGTACAATTTAAAAAATAACCTCATGCGGCAAAAGTCAACTCTTTTATTATTTCTCCTGTGAATAAAAGCCGGGACTGGATAAAGGTTTTTCATTTTTTGTCTGTTAAATTGGGCACGTTATTCATCCTTACATCCTGAAAAAACTATTTATGAAAAAAATAATTCTTTCAATCACCATTGCCCTTGGAGCCATTTTGTTTCTGGCCTTCCATGCCACTCAGGATTTTCTTCAGACTTTAAAGATTTCCGGGGAAGCTGCGGATAATTATATAAGCGACAGTTTTCATTACGGGTCATTTGCTTATCCTTATTCGGAAGTTTATCATTCGCTGGCCTCCTCAGCAAAGATTGCCATGGTAAAGGAAATAGGGACATTCGCGAAGACTTATACAAAAACCGATGCCTTTAAAAAGAAATATGAGGACTTTAAGCTCAGTAAAAAACCCACAGAGCCGGACCCCTATCAAACCAATGATCAATTAAAGACGCAATACAAAGATCAAATGCAGAAAAGTATCGATGACCTGGAGGAACAGATGAAGAATGCCACCGGAGATACAAAGACCATGATACAAAATGCTTTGAATACGATCAAGGAACAAATGAAGCAATTTGACGATCCGGATAATCCCATGTTCAGTGCAGAAATGGAAAATGCAAGAAAAAATGAATATCAGGGACAGGTGCAGGAATATCAAAAGGAACTGGCGGACTGGAACGATCAATACCCGGATACTCCGGAGAAAATGATTAAACAACGGTTGAATTACTTTCTTCAGTTATCCGGAACAGTAGATTTCAATGCAAAATTGACTAAAAACCAATATGGCACGTTGATTTTCGACAACCCGGATTATGAAAACAAGCCGGATGACTGGAAACTTGTTTTCAGGGCCGGAAAAGTAAGTACAGACGCCGCACGGCAAATTGCCCAGCAATGGTTAGCTGAATTACAATAATTAACCAATTAACCAATTAACCAAATAACCCATGTGGTTAATCCTCCTACTATTTATTTCGATCGCATTTATAATCTTATCCACTTCAGTTTTTAAATGGCATCCTTTCCTTTCCTTGCTGGCGGCTGCCTTTGGCTTTGGAATTCTATCGGGCCATATGTCGCTGAAACAAGTTGTCGATTCAATAAACACCGGTTTCGGCAATACCATCGGATATATCGGAATTGTAATCCTGGCCGGTTCGATCATAGGGAAATTCCTTGAGAAATCCGGAGGGGCCCACAAATTGGCGGAAGGGGTATTGAAAGCAGTGGGAAAAAGGAACGTTCCCCTGGCAATGAGCATTCTCGGCTATATTATAAGCATCCCGGTATTTTGTGATTCCGCATTTATTATTTTGTCTCCTTTGGCAAAGGCATTATCACGGCAAACAAAGACAACCATTTCAGTGGCGGTCATCGCTTTAAGCCTCGGGTTGATCATTACCCATTCAATCATACCCCCAACACCCGGACCCGTGGGGGCAGCCGCCATTTTAGGCGCCGATCTCGGTATGGTTATCTTATTGGGGCTGCCGGTGAGTATATTGGCATTAATATTCAGTTGGTTTTTTGCCACCAGAGTGGCTTCCCGGATTCAAATTGCAAATAATTCCATCACCACCGAGGTGGAACCGGCAGCCGATAAAGCCGGTTATTCACCTTCCCTGGTAAAGTCACTGCTTCCGATATTTCTTCCTATTGTACTGATCATTTTCCGGTCCATAAGCGAATTGCCATCCCATCCTTTCGGCGCGAATGAAATTACCGTGATACTCAGTTTCCTTGGTCAGCCCGCGGTGGCTTTACTGATCGGTGTTTTATTTTCCCTGTTACTTCCCGAAAAACTTACCCGGGAAATGGTATCCACTTCCGGTTGGCTGGGAGAGGGTATCCTGGGGGCCGCCATCATAATCATTATTACCGGTTGCGGAGGAGCATTCGGGAAAGTACTTCAGGATTCGGGGATAGCGGATGTTATCAAAAGTAATCTATCGGGAGCCAAAAGCCTGAATATCTTTCTCCCGATTATCATTGCGGCAGCCTTGAAAATAGCACAAGGCTCGGGTACGGTGGCCATCATTACCACCGCAGGAATCATGGCGCCGATTCTATCCCCTTTGGGATTGGATTCTTATATGGCGAAATCGCTGGTGGTCGTTGCCATCGGTGCCGGCTCGCTGATCGCCAGCCACGCCAATGACAGTTACTTTTGGGTGGTCACCCAACTATCCGGAATGAATGTAAAGGAAGGTTATAAACTTCAGACTGCCGGTACTTTTTTTACCGGGATATTTGCTGCACTTGCAGCATGGATCGTGAGTTTATTCATATTATAGAGCTAAGAAGTGAATATTACCCTGACAAAAATTCGTAATAATTTCCCGGATAATACCCTAGCGGACCCCGGAGAAGAAATTCTAAGGGAAATGAAATTGATGCCGGAAATCAGCCTGGGTTCATCCATTGCCATTGGTGTAGGCAGCCGGGGCATTGATAGGCTGGACGAGGTTGTCCGCCAGATTGTAACCATAGTTAAACAAAAAGGAGGGAAGCCCTTTATTGTCCCTGCCATGGGAAGCCATGGAGGGACTACCGCCGAAGGACAGAAAGAATTGCTGGATAGTTACGGGATTACGGAATCCGCCATGGGAGCACCGGTAATCTCATCCATGGAAGTCGTGGAATTGCCGAAAGGAAAATGCGTCAACCCGGTATTCATGGATAAAAGTGCCTGGTCATCCGATGGAGTTATCCTGGTGAATAAAATAAAACCCCAT
>CAYNCU010000131.1:0-12200 GCA_964395765.1 uncultured Roseivirgaceae bacterium
GTATATTGAACACTTTTATCAGGTTTGAAATTTCCTTCAAGAATGTCTTTACCAATCTTTTGATAAGCATCTCGGAACGACATACCTTCCATAACCAGTTTATTGGCAGCTTCCGCACTGTAGAGATAGTTGTAAATTTCGTTGTCAAGAATATGCTCATTGATTTTCACCTGTTGAAGCATAAAATCGCAAATCGCCAGATTTTCTTTCAGAACATCAACCGAAGGCAACAAACTCTCTTTTAGCAATTGAAAATCGCGATGATAGCCACTGGTCAAATTATTAGTCAGCAATGTAATTTCCGCAGGAAGATTTTGGATTTTATTGCTTTTGGCGCGCATCAATTCAAAAACGTCCGGATTTTGTTTGTGTGGCATAATGCTGGACCCGGTGGTTAACTCATCCGGGAATTTAAAAAAATTAAAATCCTGTCCCAAATAGAGGCAAATTTCTCCAGCCATACGACCCAACGTATCCGCCAGTTGAGCCATGACGGATGAAAGAAATCTTTCCGTTTTTCCTCTTCCCATCTGGGCAGCAATGGAATTTATAATCAGTGAGGAAAATCCGAGAAGGTCTGTAGTCATTTGACGGTTAACCGGGAATGACGATCCATAACCGGCAGCGGATCCAAGCGGGTTCCGGTTCAGGACATCAAACACGGATTTCAGCAATTCAAGGTCTTCTGAAATGCTCTCCGCGTAAGCACCGAACCAAAGTCCGAATGAAGAAGGCATGGCTGCCTGAAAATGAGTATATCCCGGCATGAAAGTATCTTTATTTTCCTCACTAAGGTCAATTAATAATTTTGAAAGTGAGCAACCGGCCAAGCCGGTTTTGATAATAAGATCGCGTAAATAAAGCCGGATATCCAATAGCACCTGGTCGTTCCTGCTCCTCCCGGTATGAATTTTTTTACCGGCATCACCGCTCAGTTCGGTCAGCATGATCTCAACCTGGGAATGGATATCTTCAACCCCTTCACCGATTGAAAAATCGTTTTTACCAATCTTTTTTAAAATCTCCTTCAGGCCCTTGTCAATTTGTTTCCAATCCTCATCGTTAATTAACTTGGTTTCCTTTAACATTATCGCATGGGCAATGGAACCGATTACATCATAGGGGGCCAGAAAAAGATCGGTGTATTTATCTTCATCGACTGTGAACTTTTCAATATCCCTATTCGTTGTGATTTCCTTTTGCCAGAGTTTCATCCCAGGTTATTTTCGATATAAAATTTAACGGATTCCCGATTCAATTCAAAAAAGCAAATGATTTAACAAACTTTTATAAATCCTGATTCCCTCCCGTATTTCATTAATACTGATAAATTCTCCCGCCTTGTGTGACCTCGAAGGGTCGCCGGGTCCGATCTTAACCGTAGGAAAATCCATTAATGCCTGATCGGACAGGGCATCAGAACCATAGAAGGGCAGGCCTGACTTTTGACCGGCTTCCAGAAGAATATGACCGGCTGGAAGACCGGAGGGTTTTAAACGAAGTGATCTGGGTTTCACCTCACAATCCACATTGGATCTTATAATCTTCAGTATTTCATCGTGCGTATAGGCATCGGTGCTTCTGAGATCCACTGTAAATTCACATCGGTCGGGAATAGAATTATGTTGTTTTCCCGCATGGATCACGGTCACCGACATTTTCACCGTTCCCAGCATTTCTGATATTTTTGGAAATTTGAATTTCCGGAACCATTCAATATCCGGTAATGCATTATAGATTGCATTTTCGCCCTCATTCCTTGCAGCATGTCCTGATTGGCCGTGTACTATACAATCCAGTACCATGAGGCCTTTTTCGGCAATCGCCATCTTCATTCCTGTCGGCTCTCCGACAATCCCGTATTCAATATTTTCGAGATCAGGTAAAACTGCGATTATCCCGTTTTTTCCTGATATTTCCTCTTCAGCTGAAAGTGCCAATATAACATTCATTTTCAAATCATTACGATCAAAATAATGAATAAACACATCAAGTAAAGAAACAACGGCACCTCCCGCATCATTACTTCCCAGACCAATGATTTGGTCATCTTTTTTTATAGCCTGGTATGGATCCGTTTCCCATTTATCGGATGGTTTAACGGTATCATGATGAGAATTCAAAAACACACTTCCTCGCTCAGGATTGAAATATTTGTTCCTGACAACGATATTATTTAATTTCCTTTCAACCATGATGGATCTATTCGTGAGGAAATCCTGTAATAAATCTGCAGAATGTTCTTCATTACCGCTTGTTGAAGGCGTCTCAATCAAACGACTAAGTAATTGAATGATATCGTTTAATTCTATATCCACCATTACTTGAGTATAACTGTACCAACTTCCTTATTACCAAGGAAATAATCATTTATTTTATTTGCCTCGATCAGGAATACCCTCGCAACTTTTCTTTCGAGAGCATCCAATGCATTTTCAATCTTCGGCATCATACCTTGACTAATGGCTCCCGTTCTTTTTAAATTTTCATATTCCTGTTGCCGTATCTCAGGGATCAGGGAATTATTATCATTTAAATCTCTTAGAACACCCGGCTTATCGAAACAGAAAACCAGGTCAACTTCATAAGTTGATGCCATGGCAACTGCCACTTCGGTGGCGATAGTATCAGCGTTCGTATTAAGTATCTGGCCCGTCGGGTCGAAACTCAGGGAAGCGATTACGGGAACAAACCCTAAGGCCATTACATCGGATAACAATTGACCATTTACATGCCTGACATCCCCTACCCATCCAAAATCGATACCATCTCTAATTTTTCTTTTCTCCGCTCTGATCAGGTTTCCATCAGGTCCGGTTAAACCCATTGCATTGCAATGTAAGGATTGTAGCTTCGCAACGATATTTTTATTCAATAATCCGGCAAGAACCATCTGGACAACTTCAAGGCTTTCCGAATCAGTAATTCTGCGGCCATCCCTCATCTCCACATGAATACCCAATTGATCGCTCAATCGATCAATTTGTTTCCCTCCGCCATGAACCAGGATTTTTTTTAAATCCTGTCTCGCTATAATCTGTAAAAAATCTTCAAGCTGATCCGGGTTATCGATAACCTTTCCGCCGGTTTTTATTACCGCAAGCTTTTCCATCAGAAATTGTCTATTAATATCTGTTTCAAAACCGCCTGCGTGGCATATATCCTGTTTTCTGCTTCTTGTATCACTATCGAATGTTTGCTATCCAAAACTTCATCGGCAATGACCATATTGCGCCGGACCGGAAGACAGTGCATGACCCGGGCATGATTCGTGTTTTTCAATTTCTGAAGCGTCAATGTCCAGTTTCTGTCGGAAGATGTAATCTTCCCATAATCACGGTACGACGACCAGTTTTTCATGTAAATAAAATCAGCGCCCTCAAATGCCTTGGCCTGGTCGTATTCGATGGAGGACGGACTGACAAAACCTTCATCCAGTTCATATCCTTTAGGGTGCGTTACTACAAATTCAAAGTCCATCTTAACGGCCCATTCACTGAATGAGTTCGGAACAGATTGAGGAAGTGCCCTGGGATGCGGTGCCCAGCTCATAACAACCTTTGGCTTTTTTTTCCCACCGGGTTTTAATTCTTCGATCGTCATAATATCGGCGAAAGATTGCAACGGATGCCTTGTAGAGGATTCAAGACTGATGACCGGCCGGTTTGAATATTTCATCATTTTTTCCAGGATAACTTCTTTATAATCTTCCTCTCTGTTCTTTAAACCGGGGAAAGTGCGGATCCCAATGATTTCGCAATATCTTCCGAGAACTGCAGACGCTTCCTTGATATGTTCAACACTTTCACCATCCATAATTACACCCTCCGATGTTTCTATTTTCCATCCTTCGGACATCAGGTTCATGACCATAACCTCAAGGCCAAGATTATGGGCTGCCCGATGCGTACTTAACCGGGTTCTCAGAGAAGGATTTAAAAATATCAGACCTATATATTTACCCTTACCAAGTTGATTATCCGCGAAGGGGTTGCGTTTTATGCTTACTGCTGATTTTAACAACTGGTCAAGTTCGGTCACATCATTGACAGATAAAAAATTTTTCATGGTTATCAGAAGGCTGATGCTTTAAATTCAAGACCGGTATTTTCTTCCAAACCCAGCATCAGGTTCATATTCTCAACAGCCTGTCCTGATGCACCTTTCAGCAGATTATCAATAATGCTGACGATCATAAGATTGTCGTCGAATTTTTCGATATATAAGTAGCAATTATTTGTATTGACAACCTGTTTTAAATGTAAATTCTTGTTGGAAATAACGACGTAAGGCGAATGTTCGTAATAGGTCCGGTAAAGATCCCGGGCGTCAAAGGTTGTAAGATCCGATTTCAGATAAAGAGTAGCCAGTATCCCCCGGGTGAAATTTCCGCGGTAAGGAATAAAATTAACGCGGTGATTGAATTTCGGTTGCAAGGAGCCTAAAGTCTGGTATATCTCGTTCAGGTGCTGATGCTGAAAAGGTTTATAGTTGGATAAATTGTTATTTCTCCAGGAAAAATGGGATGTTTCTGAAGATTTCTGTCCGGCTCCCGTGGATCCCGTTATGGCACTGACATGAATATCTTCGTGGATCTTACCTTCCGCCGCCAAAGGAAGCAATCCCAACTGAATGCAAGTGGCAAAACAACCTGGGTTGGCAATATTCCGGGCTTTGGAAATTTTATCCTTCTGCCATTCCGGTAATCCGTAAATAAAGTTTCCGTAAGTTTCGGTTATTTCGGGATACTTCCCTTCCAATCTGAAGTCTTCACTGAGATCAATAATTTTTGTTCCGGAAGATATTTTTGCATCCCTGAGAAATTTGACCGATTCGCCATGCCCCTTACATAAAAACAAAACATCGATATTGAATTCAATTTCAGCCGTGAAGGTGAGGTCACAGGAGTTCAGGAGATCATCATGGACGTCACATACCAATTTTCCGGCATTGCTCTCACTTTGTATAAAGACAAGCTCAATATTGGGGTGGTGGACCAGGATTCTTATTAATTCGCCGGCAGTATATCCTGCCCCGCCGACAATTCCAGCTTTAATTCGAGTCATCGATCTTATTTACCTTATTGTAAATCATTACCGGAACAGCCTGTATTTTTGTGAATCCTTTAACATCGTCACCGGACCATGCAAGATTCATTTCCCCGTATTCACCGAATTCAGAGGACATAAGATCATGTTCTGATTTAACTCCGAGGACCTGGAACCGGTAAGGTGCAAGACGGCAAATCACCCGACCTGTAACATACTGCTGGGTATCTTCAAGAAATTTTTCAATATTTCTCATTATCGGATAAAAGAACTGCCCTTCATGTACCATTAATCCGTACCATTCCGCCAACTGATTTTTCCAGTAAATCTGCCACTTGGTAAGGGTATGCATCTCAAGCAGGTGGTGGGCCCTGATCACCAGCAACGATAATCCGGCTTCAAAACCGATTCTACCTTTTATCCCTACGATCGTATCCCCGACATGAATATCACGTCCGAGGGCAAAGCGTGAAATATGTTTTTCCAGGGCCTCAAGAGCGGCCATGGAACTTTTAAATTTCTTATCGTCAAAACTTATTACCTCCCCTTTCTCGAAAATGATTTCAAGATCTTCAATTTCATTGGTCTGCAGTTGAGTAGGGAAAGCGGTTCCGGGTAAAAATTTATCGGATTTCTTTGTCTCTTCGCCACCCACTGATGTTCCCCAGATACCCTTATTGATGGAATATTTTGCCTTGCTCCACTCCCGCTTTATATTGTGTTTCTGAAGGTATTCAATTTCCTGTTGACGGGAGAGCCTGAGATCACGGATCGGGGTCAGGATTTCAATTCCGGGTATAAGTATATGAAAAACAAGATCGAACCGGACCTGGTCATTGCCTGCTCCGGTACTGCCATGAGCAACATAATGAGCCCCTAATTCCCGAACCTTATTGGCAATGACTTTGGCCTGAAATGCTCGTTCTGAACTTACTGATAGTGGGTAAATATTATTCCGCAGCACATTACCGAAAACAAGATAGCGGAGACAATCTTTATAATAGTCATTTCTTGCATCGATCAGGTAATGTTTGACCGCCCCTATTTCATAGGCACTTTTTTCTATTTCTTCCAGTTCCTTCTGATCGAAACCGCCCAGGTTAACGGTTACAGTATAGACATCCAGTTTTTTATCCTCGGTGAGATACTTTACACAGAAAGAAGTATCCAGGCCGCCGCTGTACGCTAAAACTACTTTTTTATTTTCCATGACTTCCAGGTAAAAAAATTATTGATTAGTATTTTCTTTTTTAAATCGGTTCAGTAAAACAAATCGTTTGAAACGAAGCCAACGCTCATAAATTTTAAATCCATGCGTTTTGATATTCTGTCCATTTAATGCCTTGCCCGTCGGATCATACATCATGCCCGTACAAAGGCAATGAACTCTCTTCATCCGGTTAAGGATATCATAATTAACACAACTCGAACAACCTTGCCAGAATTGATCATCCTGGGAAAGCTCAGAAAATGTAACCGGCTTATAGCCGAGCTCTGAATTGATCTTCATAACGGCCAGGCTGGTAGTTAAACCGAAAAGCTTTGCTTTCGGGTATAATTTCCTCGATAGGTTGAAAGCTTTTCTTTTAACCATTTTAGCAAGCCCGTGCTTTCTGAAATCGGGATGAACAATCAGCCCTGAATTCGCTACATAATTTGCATTGCTCCATGTTTCTATATAGCAAAAACCCGCAAATTTTCCATCATAGCGAAGGCAAATAACCGCGTTGCCGCTTTCTATTTTTTTGATGATATAATTGACATCCCTTTTCGCAATACCAGTACCCCTTTGCTTGGCAGATTCTTCGATCTGCTGGCAAATTTCCTGTGCATATTTTATGTGGGATTGATCGGTTACAAATACTTTAAAGTCCCAGATCATTTTGTTTCAGTAAACTAATAAAGTTTAATTGATTTAAAAGCAGAAAACTAAATAACGGGAGAATAGTTGTTACATAAACAACCGGAGGAATATTATAGGCCCTAAGGCCTGAAGAAGTGCGACTCACTTATTAAAATATTATTCAGTAGGTTGTTCAACTCTATGAAATTTACAGCAAAGTAAATAAATATTCCCTAAAACAAGTATTAAACAAGGATTTTTATAAAAAGTTAGAAATATTTCCGGTCCAGGACTTCCTTCATTATTATGGCATCTTTCATCGAAATCGGGTTATGAAGTAAGGTTCTGAAGCGGGAGGCTTTATGCACGTCAACATCCTTTTGTGAAACATACTGACCGTACCGGCCCTTATTGGTATCGACCGCTTGCGTATCCGATAAAACCATTTTCTCCGGGCCATGAAAGGCGTCGTCATAAGAAAAATGTTGACTAGACTGAACGACTTTTCCAAACTGAATCTCCCTGGACGAGGCTTCTTTGACATAAGGTTCAATTTCAGTCAAAAACGGGTTTTCGACAACCGTCTTTTTGATTTCCTTGACTTCTGCCGTTTCGGCAGGTAAAGCTTCCGGTGCATTTTCATGATAATCGGTGAAATCCTTAAGCAAGTCCTCGAAAGTTACCGGTTTCGATTTGGATTGCATTTCATAAGGCCGGGGCGTAGGTTCCGGAGTATCCGAATGGATATCATCATCAACCGGGGGCCTGGGAATACGGGGAATTGAACCTTTTTTATTAGGTTTCAGCGCTCTGCTTAAAAGATATACAGCAATCAGTATTATATAGATAATTATCTGGCGGCCATCCATGATTACAAATCTAAAAAAAAATATATTTGTTTTCTTTACCCCGGACTCTTTATTTTGCGGCGATGGAATTAGCTAAGCTTGAAGTAAAAGGTTTTAAAAGTTTCGGTGACAAGATTACGATCTATTTCGATAAAGGGATCACCGGTATCGTAGGCCCGAATGGGTGCGGAAAATCCAATATTGTGGATGCCATCCGTTGGGTGCTGGGAGAGCAAAAGGTGAAAACACTCCGGTCAGAAAAACTGGAGAATATAATTTTTAACGGGACAAAAAACCGTAAGCCGCTCAACATGGCTGAAGCTTCCATCACCTTTAATAATACGAAAAACATTATTCCCACTGAATATTCAACGGTCACCGTAACCCGCCGTTATTACAGAACCGGAGAAAGTGAATATCTTTTAAACGGTGTTTCCTGTCGTTTAAAGGATATCACTGATTTATTTCTCGATACGGGAATAGCCTCCCATTCCTATGCTATCATTGAGTTGGGTATGGTCGATGAAATCCTTACCGATAAAGACAATGCCCGCCGACATCTCTTTGAAGAGGCCGCAGGAGTGGCAAAATTTCGGGTCAGGAAACGAGAAACCCTTCGAAAGCTTGAAGCTACTGATGCCGACCTCGAAAGAGTGGAAGATCTTCTGTTTGAGATCGATAAAAACATGCATTCCCTGGAAAAACAAGCCCGGCAGACGGAAAGGTATTTTAAGCTTAAGGATGAATATAAAGAGCTCAGTATCAGATTTGCTAAAAAATCATTAAAAAGACAAAGGGAACAAAATGCTGAAATTCAGCGTCAGATCGAAGCTGAAAACGATAAGAAAATCGGCTTGAACAAGCGAGTTACCGAGGAAGAAGCTGAAATTGAAAAAGCCAAGGTCTCCCTCATTGAAATGGAAAAGAACCTGGCTGCCAAACAAAAGGAACTGAATGAATATGTCGGTCTTATCCGCCAGGTCGAAAGCGATAAAAAAATTAAAAATGAGAGATTAAAATTCCTGCAGGATAAATGTGACAGTCTCAGGGACCAGATCGAACAGGATAAAAAAAGCAATGAAAGAGCATCTTTCAGCCTGCAAAGCCTTCAGCAGGAAAAAGAATCCGCTAAATCCATACTCGCAGAACTGGAACAAAAATTATTGATTCTTGATAGGGAATTTGCTGCGCAAAAGGAAAAGGAACAACAGTTGGAGGAAGAGCTGGATTTGAAAAATAATCAATATCGCGAGCTCAGGGAACATTGGTTTCAGTTGAAAAAGGACATCGAAATCAGGGAAGTCCAGGTTCGTTCCATGCAGCAGGAACTTGAAAAAACAGCTTCAGATTCTTCCGAACAATCGGCTAGCCTGGCCATTTTCGACTCAAAAATTGCGGAGATTACTGATGAAATAAATTTAAAGACTTCCGAACTGGAAAAAAACCTGAAACTGGAAGACGAAAACCTGGATCGGATCGAATCGGCAGAAAGGACAATTGAAGTTATCCGGGAGGAAATGATAGATGCAGGCCGAAAGCTGGATTCCACGCAAAACGAGTATAATCTACTGAAATCCCTCGTGGATAATCTGGAAGGTTTTCCCGAGGCCATAAGATTCCTTAAAAAACAAAAAGATTGGGGAAATAACGCTCCTCTTTTATCGGATATTCTTACCTGTGAGGAAAAATACAGGGTTACCATCGAAAATTACCTGGAACCCTATATGAATTACTATGTCGTGGAAAATGAATCCGAAGCCTATAATGCCGTTAATTTGTTAAGTGAAGCTTCAAAAGGAAGAGCGCATTTCTTTATTCTTGAGGCTTTTAACGATTTTATTCCTGCTCCTATCCGGTTCTTTGATAATTGCGTCGCCGCGACTGAAATCGTAGAATACGATTCAAAGTACAACAAGCTTATCAGTTATATTCTGGATAATACCTATTTATTTAACGGACCCATAAACGAATTGCCTAAAAATACGGATGCCATTTTCATTACTGCCAACGGGAAGCTGACGCGAAGGAAGTTCAGTTTATCAGGAGGCTCCGTCGGTTTATTCGAAGGTAAAAGGATCGGCCGGGCTAAGAATCTTGAAAAACTTGAAAGGGAAAGTGCTGAAATTAAGACAAAACTGGAAAACATACGGCAGCATATGGTAGCCGAACAACATGGACTTTCTCAATTGAAAAGTAATACACGTAAAGACCGCATTTCCCTGCTTCAATCGGAAATAAACCAGTTAAATGAAACGCTTGTTTCATTTAAAACCCGTAAAGAACAATATTCTGAAATGCTATCCAGTCAAACCGTCAAAAGGGAGGATATTAATGTAAAGATGGGTGAATTTGAACAGGAAATACAGCAGTTCAAATCAGTGGAAGAGACTAAACGAACGGAGCTTGAATCCTTGCAGGCATCGATTGATGCCCTTCAGGCTGATTTGAAGCAACAGCATGAAATCGTAGATATAAAATTGAGTTCCAATAACCAGGAAAACCTGCTTTATCACCAACAGAAAAACAAGATTGATACGATTGATCAGGAAATAAGCTTTAAAACTTCATCCCTGGAAAACAGCCAGGAAAGAGTAAACAGAAATTCCGGGGAGTTACAGAATAGTGAACAGGAAATAAATGAGATATCAGGTTCTGCGGCTCAAAATGATGAGGAAATCGTCAGGATGTACGCTGAAAAGGAACAAAAGGAATCTCAATTAAATGAATTTGAAAGGGATTACTACGCAGCAAGAGGAAAAATCGATGAACTCGAAAAAAATGTTCGCGATTTATCACATAACCGGGAGCAGGTAGATGCCTTGCTTATGGAATTAAATAACAGCCTGAGCGAACTTAAGCTTCAACTCTCCTCCACCAAGGAAAGGCTTTCCGTGGAATTTAATGTCGACCTGGATGAAATAATTTCATCTGCATTGGAAAGTGATGAAGAATCGCTTCAGGATTATGAATTAAAGGATCAGGTAAGCCAGGTAAAAGACAAGATGGATCGCCTGGGTGCAATAAACCCCATGGCCATGGAAGCTTATAATGAAATCAAGGAAAGATTTGAGTTCATTACCACCCAAAAGGAAGACCTGGTCAATGCAAAAGAATCGCTGCGAACAACCATGGATGAAATTGATCAGGCTGCCAAAATCAATTTTATGAATGCATTTGAGGGAATCAAGGACAACTTTATGAAAGTATTCAGAACGCTGTTCAGTGAAGGTGATGATTGTGATCTGGTAATTTTAAATCCTGACGATCCTTTGAATTCCGGAATTGAAATTATTGCTAAACCAAAAGGGAAAAAACCATTGACAATCAATCAGTTATCTGGCGGTGAAAAGACATTGGTCGCCACTTCCCTCCTTTTTGCCATCTATCTCATGAAACCGGCACCCTTCTGTATTTTTGATGAGGTGGATGCTCCTTTAGATGATATTAACCTGGATAAATTCAATAACATCATCCGGACATTTTCCAGCAACTCTCAATTTATCATTGTTACCCATAATAAGAGAACCATGGCAGCTTCAGACATTATTTATGGCATTACCATGGCTGAGGAAGGGGTTTCAAAAGTGGTTCCCGTTGATCTCAGGGAACTGGAAGTCTGATAAACGCATTTTTTCTAAAATCCTAATTTTCCTCCCGGTTTAAATCCTTTGACTTTACGGGCAGTTTTATACTTATTTTACTAAAAAGTTAAAATTTAAATTTTATTGACTTTACATTTTTTTATCAATATCTTTTGAAAATATTCCAAATTATATCAGTTAATTAAAAGATATTTCAAGAAGTTTTACCAGAAAGTGCTACTATGAAGAAATTAATATTGTTCATTTCCGGCCTGATTATGTCTTTCCCCCTCTTTAGTCAGAAAATCACGAATGTGCGGGCGGAATTAAGCGGTTCCAGGGTCAAAATCACATATAATATTGAAGATAATGTCAGCTCCGATCAATTTGATGTAAGTCTCTATTCATCGCAGGATAAAAATACCAATCCTCTTAAGCTTGTTTCAGGCGCCGTTGGCAAAGGCATAAAACCGGGAAATAACCTCGTTATTTACTGGCAAACCAGCGAAATGCAAAATGTTAATGGTAATATATCTTTTGAAGTAAGGGCAAGCCTGATGAGTGGGTATTATACCTTATCCAGCCCCGTTGCCGGTGCTAAATTCCGAAAAGGAAAATTTTTGCCCATCTATTGGCAGGGAGGCAATGCCAATGAAAGGGTCAGAATTGATCTTATTAAAGTTAATGAAGCGGTAACAACGATCTCTGAAAGTGTCGAGAACAGCGGTAAATATATCTGGACAATTCCCAAGAGCCTGAAACCTGATAAAACTTACCAGGTGAGAATATCCAATATTGCCAATCTAAATTCCAACGGTACCAGCAGAATATTTAAAATTAAAGGTAAACCATCATATCCATATGTAATACCGGCTTTAGT
>CAYNCU010000132.1:0-12064 GCA_964395765.1 uncultured Roseivirgaceae bacterium
ATCGATTCCCGGGTATGGATATTTCCTGACAGTGACCAACGAAGATCAGGGTCTGAATGACGGCACCGTAGTTTTTAATGAAGATAATTCCCTCGTCGGACTTATTCTGGCAGGGATCGGGAGAAAAAATCATGAAGAGCTTGTTATTAACAGCAGCTTTTTAGAGAACCTGAAGAAAACAGATCAGCCTTTTGCGGAATTTGTCAGGGAAAAAAGTAAAGACTGGAATGAATATTTTATACGGGCATTATATGATTTCGGTTCGGGCGATCTGAACGGCGCCTACACGAATTTCCAGTTTTCGAGTTTACGGTTAAAAGATAATTTTATCCTGAATGCCTGCAACGGTATTATTTCGCAGAAACGGAATGAACCTGAAAAGGCAATGGAATTTTTCGATAAGGCATTAAAGGCAGATCCGTTGAATGCTGAAGTTCATGCATTGAAAGGCACTACGGAAATGAATCAGGGTAACTTTAAGGATGCCATTTCCGAATTCAATGCGGCAGTTTCGGGGGGAAGCCATTCGGCAGACTTGTACTACCGGCTCGGCCTGTGCTATTATCATATCGGCGATTTGCAGTCATCCGTTTCCGCATTCAATTCAAGTATCAGCTCGGGGAACAAGGACCCGGAAATTTATTATTACCTCGGGTATTCTGAAATTAAACTCAATAACCAAAGAGATGCCGAAGCAGCCTTTGAAAAATCATTGTCCAATGGAATAGAAGCAAAAAAAATCATTGCGGATTTATCAGGAATATATTTACAAAACCGGGAATATGCTAAAGCACTCGATCTGCTTAATAAATATATTTCTTCCGATTCTCTGAATGCCAGGCTATGGGCGCTTTCGGGACAGGCGCACCTTGGATCCGGCGATGTTACCAGTGCTATGAAAGACCTGAGACGTGCTTTTAACCTGGGTTCTGGTGATACGACGGTAATCCTTTCCCTGGCAAACGTATTTGCCAACCTCGATTCCGTTGATAAGGCAATCAGTTATTATAAAATGAGTATTGACAAAGGCTCGGTCAACCCGGAAGTTTACAATCATCTCGGCGAAGCTTTTCTTAAAAAAGGGAACATAGCTGAAGCTTCATCCTGTTTTATAAAGGCTTCCACGCTTGCGCCGGATTGGTACGTCCCCGTTCTGAATATGGGAGCAGTGGACTTTCGCAAGGGGGACCAACAAAAAGCGACTACCGACCTCGAAAAAGCCCGGCAATTAGGCGCCGGCGATCAGGATATCAAGGAAATCCGGGGCATGGCCAACTATGAAATGGGAAAATCCGACCAGGCATTTTATGATCTCAGTGATGCATCGCAGACTGGAAATATAAGGAATCCAATGGCCTGGTACTACCTGGCCGATTTGCAATTTCAAAGAAATACTTTTGAACCGGCCTTGCAAAACCTGGATAAGGCAATTGCAGCAGGATATGAGAACGGGAATACCCTTCGGCTACGTGGAATTGTAAAATATAAATTAAAGAACTTTGCCGGTTGCCTATCCGATCTCAATGCGTCAGGAAGCGCAGGTTATAGTAAGGCGGATCTATATTATTACCGGGGTTTGGCCAACTTTAACATCCAGGAATATACTGCTGCGGATTCGGACCTTCGCAACTCAATTCAGATGGGAATGACGGATTCCACCGTTTTTAAAGACCAGGGTATTATCGCCATGGCATCCGCGAAATACGAAATGGCTGCCAACTACTTTTCACAGGTAATAAATACCGGCCTTAAAAATGCAGAGATATATAACCTGAGGGGGCTGGCATGGTTGGAAGCCAAACAATATGATAAGGCCATTGATGATTTCAGCCAAGCCATAAAAATGGATGATGGTTTCGTTGAAGCTTATTATAACCGCGGGAATGCCAAAAATGCCATGGGCGAAACTGCCGGCGGCAAGGCTGACATCCAGCGTGCTATTGATATCAGCCAGGCCCAGCGTACGATCTTTGTGCTTCAGGGTTATGAGAAGTACAATGCCGGCGATTACAAAGGTGCGGTGGATGAATTTCAAAGAGCAAGGTCAATGGGTATTGAAAACGGGAGGGTATATTACGGACTCGGCAATTCTCATTTTTACACAGGAAATTACCAACAGGCGGTGCGGGAACTCGACCAGGCAGTAGCCGCCGGGCAGTTTGACCGACAACTATTCACCAATCGTGGGATTGCAAAATTTCAACTGAAGAATTATGCTGCTGCGATTGCGGATCTTAATAAATCTATCAACCTGGGCTCACATGACCCTGAAATTTACAGGTATATAGGATTGTGTTATTATGAACAGGATAATTACGATGCGGCCATAAAAGAATATTCACAAGCCATTGATATTAAAAGAGATTTTAAGGAAGCCTTTGCTGATCGGGGGAACAGTCAATTCAGGTTAACTCATTACCTTTCCGCGATTTCAGATTATGATTCTGCCATTTCACTGGGGGTGAACGATACCCTGATATACAATAACCGCGGAAAAGCTTATCTCTTACTGGGACAATATAAAGCTGCAGTGGAAGATTTTGACAGAGCCCTGGCCATCAACCCCAATTACAGCCGGGCCATGGAAAACAGGGCTGAAGCTCGTTACAAGACGGCCGATTATAACGGCTGCCTGGAAGATTGCCGGGCACTTGAATCAAAAAATCTTGCGACATCGGCGACCTATTACCTGATGGGGGAATGCGATTACCGGATGAAAAATTATGCAAGGGCAGGCTCCTGGTTCCAGGAATCCATCAATAACGGCAATACCTCAAGTGATGTTTACGAAAAAATGGGCCAATGTAATGCGGAGAGCGGCATCTATTACCGGGCTGTTAATGATTTTTCAATGGTTTTGCTGAAAGATGATAAAGACACTTCCGTTTATATCCAGAGGGCCCAAAGTTACATCGGGGAAGGGGAATATTCCCTGGCCATGGAAGACCTGAACCGGGCAATCAAGCTGGACCCGACAAACCCCGACATTTATTTTAACCGGGCCATGGTCTATGAAAATTTTCGGCAATACGACCATGCTATTCTTGATTATACAAGGGTGCTGAAAGTAAGACCGGAAGATCATTATACGTATTATTCCCGCGGAAGGGACCGCGTGATCGTAGGTGAATACGTACCTGCCCTGAACGACCTTGACAAGGCCCTGGCGCTTAATGATTCCATTCCCGAATATTTACGGACACGCGGCGATATCAAATACCAGATCAACCAACTGACTTCCGATCCGTGTTCCGACTGGAAAGCGGCGGCAGCGATGGGTGATATGCGAGCAAAGTTTTCGCTGGAAAAATATTGTAAATAATTATCTGTGTCACTTCACGGAGGTTGAAAATTGAGGATTGAAAATTGAAGATTGAAGACGGAGGATGGAGTGTTATTTTATAATACTAAAATACCTTTTAGTTCCAGCCTGCCATTTTAACTGACCATCAAGCCACACTTTTTTAATGGATGTTATATTTGATGTCCGGAAAATTTCACATTTGAACGTGTCTTCATTATTTTGATTCCAATCAATATAGGTAATAGGATATTCGGTATCATTATCGTCGTTCGGACTTAATCCTATTACATAAACGGAATCAACCTTATATAGATTTAATTTCCATGTATAATCTGAATTAATGCGTTTCCCATTGATAAGATAGATTATACTAATTGAATCTTTCTTAAATGAACCCGGGAAAGAAGGATTAAGCAAGTCATTGCCCGCGCTGTCTTTAACCGATATTTCGATCTTTAAATCGACAATCGTACAACATCTGGGGCGACAAGCTGATATAAGCGCCAATAAAAGAAAAAAATAAAATATTTTATAACCCGCCATTGCTTTTTGAGAAATTAAGGCGCTTTAATTAACGGATATAAGGTATATTAATTTACGAATAAGGCTATGAAGAATCAAATATTAAGAATGATTTAACAATTAAATTTTCCTGGAATTCTGATCAAGAGGCTGTATCTGCCAAAATCCAATCTACCAATTAACCAATGAACCAAATAACCTTCAATCAATGAGACAAATCACCTCATCTTTCCTCAACAATTGATCCCTGAACTACTCACTCTTGCAAATGTTATTTAAATTAGAGATTGGTTTATTGACAACCGTTTAAATTTTCGCCTTGACAGAAAAAACCATTTTAATCACCGGTGCAACTTCAGGGATAGGGAAGGCCGCTTTGATGACATTGGCTATCGATGGTTGCCGGATCGTATTTACAGCCCGGGATGAGTCCAAGGCGCAGGAAACGTTAGATAATATAATAAACGATTCCGGCAATGTGGATATTCATTACCTGATCGGCGATTTATCTTGTTTATCCGGAGTCAGGAAAATAGCCGACGAATACAAATCCCGTTTCGATCGACTCGATATTCTGATTAATAATGCCGGTGGTTATTTTCACCGGAAGAAGATGACGGAGGACGGTTATGAATATACTTTTGCCCTGAACCATCTTGCTTATTTCAGCCTGACGTTGTTGTTGATGGAACTCATAAAAAAATCCACCCCGGCCAGGATCATCAATGTAGCTTCGGAAGCTTCCCGGCCGGGACACATTGATTTTGATGATCTGATGGGAGAAAAAAAATACAGCGGCGTAAAAGCTTATTGCCAGTCAAAGCTGGCTAATTTGCTTTTCACATATGAGCTGGACCGGAAACTAAAGGGAAAAAATATTACAATTAATGCGGTCCACCCTGGGGCAGTAAGAACAAATTTCGGTAATGATGCGGAAGGGTTGCACCGTTTTCTTTTCAATCTGTATGTTCCGTTTATGCGTAAGCCGGAAAAAGGAGCTGAAACCATTGTATATCTTGTACGATCTCCAGTATTGGAGGGAATATCCGGGGCATACTTTCATGACAAAAAAGAAATAAAATCCAATAAGAAATCATATGACCTTCAGGTGGCTTCCCGCTTATGGAAGAAAAGCGTTGAGCTTACTGGTTTAGGATTATACGATAATTTTTAAGTTGCCTGTTAAACTTAATACCCATATATTACCTGCTAAATTTCTCCTGTAACCCGCTTTGCTTATGAAAAACATATTAATCCTGCTGATCCTTTTTACAGGATGTTGCTCTGTTTATGGCCAGCAGTCATCCAATTCATCGAAGATCGTATATGATTCCGCCCTGGCAGCAAAGTTGGGAGCTGACCAGTACGGCATGAAAACCTTTTACCTCGTATTTCTGAAAAGAGGGGAGAGGCAGGTGAAGGATTCCGCCGAACGAGCTAACATACAGGCGGGCCATCTTAAAAATATTATACGGTTAGCCAGGGAAAACAAAATGATCATTGCAGGGCCGTTTCTGGATGACCAGGCCATCCGGGGCATATTTATTTTTAATGCAGGCTCCCGGGAGGAGGTGGAGAATATGTTAAAAACCGATCCTGCTGTCAAAGCCGGAGTTCTCGCTACCGAAGTTCATCCCTGGTATGGGCCTGCAAGCTTGCTGGAAATCGGCGCTTTGCAGGAAGCGATTCAAAAAAATTCTATTGTGGATGATTAAAAGGAAAATACCTAAAAATTGTAATTAAGGATTTTGGTTTTTCCCGATATAAGTTACTTCATCCGCGGCTTTGAACCGGGTTCCCCGTTGGTGTGTTAGATCTTTTTAGAACCTCTGCTGTAATCCCGTTACGCCATATCACCAGATTGCGGGGAAGGATATTTCTTTTTCATCCGGTAAATTTTCTTCACTTCGTACTCAATGTAACCTTCCTCACGGAAAAACTGTCGTTTCCTGAAAATACCAGGTAAAAGGTTTTTCCGTCCTTGCTTATCCATTTGGTGGGAATGGACATGGTTTCCCCGGGTCCTGTATCCCAATTCCGGCAATAGTAAACGGTTTTCCACGGACCCCATGGTTCCGGTGATTCGTAGATTCCAAAACCTCCCTGAAACCTGGGCCCCCTCGGATCACGGCTGTCGGGATTAACCTGGCACCATAGATAAATTTTTAATCCTTCGTCATAACTGATACCTGAACGATAACACATGGCGGGATGGGTAAAAACCGACCCGCGCTCTTTAATATCGGAAGCCCATTCTGCTTCACCCTTGTTATCCAGGCCCCTGAAGAATTCATAGGAATCGCGGTTTTTTATTCTTCCTTTCGGCACTCTTGCCAATACCATATGATCAGCGGGCTTGTAAGCATCGTTCTCGTCACTGGAATAGATATACACATAATTATCCCGGGCACCTGCATAGTTCTTGCCGAAATTCAGGAAAACGGGATAGCCGAAACTATCTTCGAATTTCCAGTCGGCAAGAGTCCAGGTTTTCCCATGATCTTTTGACCAGGCTAGCTGGGATCCGGTGCCGTTCCCATTTGCATTTCGAACGAACATGTAAAGAACCCAGTTCACCATGAGCATACCGCTGGCTTTTTTTCCGGCCCGTCCGTCACCCGTTTGTTCACCGGTAACCGACCGGATATTAAAGCCCTTGATGACAGGAGGATCACCGGAAATTTTTGCAAAGCCTAGGCTTAATTTTTTATCGACTTTCGGATCGAAACCGCGACCATCGCCATAAGCCGTATAAATATAATTATCATCTCCCCACGTCACTGGCCAGTTATCACTTCCTTCCGCCAGCCGGATGATGGACGTATCGGGTGCAAAATCAACGTGATTTATCATACCACTGTAAGGATAAGGAGGACCGGTAACAGATTCCATTAAAGGATTAACAAGATATTTCACAATGCCATAATAAAATCCTTCCCCCCTGCCAGGATCGTACATATCGTTTCCGTTACGCACTACAATCATATTGAGGCTGGGGATTACGAGTAAAAATTGGTTTCCGGCCCCGGCGCCCATAAAAGCGTCCCTTGGCAACTCGGGCCACATTCCGTCGTAGTTGACATACCAGGGAAGACCGTTGGCAATGACGGGATGCATTTTAACTCCCGCTTCCATGGGCATGCCCGCATATCGGGTAACAGTTTCCACCCATGAAGAATCAATTAACTGTATGCCTTCCCAGTTGCCTTTCCTTAACATGAGCCGCCCTATGCGAGCAACTGCCAGCGGTGTGAAATCGGCACCTCCCCAGTCCGCTACAAGGTCAAGGTCGTCAACATGGAAGGTCTTGCCGTAGCCTACATCCCATTCACTGTCTTTAATCCCGATGGGTTCCATTATCCTTGTCTTCAACAGGCTGCGGATATCTTTATACGAGGTTCCTTTATAACTTGCCGTTATGGCATAAGCCAGCATACCCATTCCCGGATTGGAATATTGATAGGCCGTACCCGGCGTAAAAAGAACAAGGGCCTTGTCCCGGGCGACGGTAAAAGGGTCCGGATCCTGCCGCCAAAAATCACCTTTCCAGCCTGGGATCTGCATGTGGGAAGTTGATAGTGTTTCTCCTGCTGCTTTAGCAGCATCGATTTCCTGCTGTGTAACTTCTGCATCTGCAATCCCGGAAGTATGGGTTGCCAGTTCCAGGATGGTTATTTTTGATTTCATCAGGTCTAATTTCCATTGCGGAATATATTTAGCGGCAGGGTCGTCTATTTTGATTTTTCCGTCATTCAGCGCCAGGACCAGCGACAGGCCGCCAACCAGCGCCTTGGCCAGGGATGCCGTATAGTGTTTACGCTCCGGGTTCCAGCCGGGCGCGTACCATTCCATAACGACTTTATCATTCCGGATAACAAGAAATGAAGTGGTTCCGTGTTCTGCCAGCGTATCCCTTACCGCATATAGCTTTTGCGAAGAAAATCCGGCCTCTTCCGGAGGGGAATATCCCCATTGAAAGGATTGGCAATATCCTCCGGAAATAATTAAAAACTGAATAAATAATATTTTTAAAAAACCAACTTTCATTTTCCGGGTCATGAAGTAATCCTTATTATAACGTTACAATTTATAATTAAAATATTTTCGCAAACAGGATGACATGGCATTTTTTTTGACGAACATCTCCTGCAAACCGGTCTTTTGACTTCAACTCATGAAAACGATCAATCAAATCTTAATAATCCCGGCTTTATTTTTCATGGGTTGTTCAACCTTGAAAATAAGTGAGATCAATAACAGGGAATTAGGGCGTTTTCAACCCTTAAAACTTACCCCTTCTTATGAGTCAAACAATTTAAGAATGGATATTATAAGACGGACTTATTCGGAGAGTACAGGGGATTCCAACAATGAAAACACAGTGACTTATAATGTTCCCTGCCACCCCTTCGGATTTGATCTGGGCAACGGACTTTTTTATGACCTGAATGAAAATCTTTCCTTCCGGATCGACCACTTCTTTCAAATAAGGTCCCCGCAGGACTTTAAAATATATAATAATAACGGCGGGGTAGGTCAAAAAAGGGGGTCTGTTCTTTACACCTTCCGGAATGATTCTCTGCGGATTTCCTACCCGCCTGGGAATGAGGAACATTTCAGGTATTTAATAAAAGTTTTGCCGGACAGTGTGAAAATATTCTTTATTGGCTTATTGTGATCATTTGAAATTTCTTCATTACTTTTAGCCCTTGTTTTGCAATTACCGGTATAACCGAACTTCTGAGCCTGTATTATGTTTCAATACCTTCTTAAGCTGGCCATTAGAAATCTTCGCAGGAACTGGACGTATTCTTTTATCAATACGCTTGGTCTTGTCATCGGCCTGAGTTGTGTCCTGGTTATCGGCATATGGGTTAAAAATGAATTAAGTTATGATCGCTTTGAAAAAAATGCAGCCCGGATTTACAGGCTCACGGTTGAGGTCAATAATGAAGCCAGCGGCATACATTCTCATTTTGCAAGATCATGGCAAAAGTGGATCGGCCAGATGCCCGGGTATTTCTCTTCCATTGAATCCATGGCACGACTTTCACCCATGGGCAAAACAGCAATTAAATTAAATGATGTCAAGTTTAACAGCGATAATGTTTTCCAGTCAAACCCCGAAGTGCTTAAGATCTTTGGCATCAAAGTTCTGGATGGCGATCCTGGTAAATGCTTATCATCCCCCGGGAAAATTCTCCTGGCCCGGAGCCTGGTTGATAAATATTTTAACGGCCAGGACATAACGGGAAAAACACTATCTATGGCGGGAGTGTATGATACCGCTTTTTTTGATTACCAGGTTTCGGGAATCTTCAATGATTTCCCTGAAAACTCACATTTTCATCCGCTTGCCCTCGTATCTATGGATGACCCTTCCGCCTTTCAGGGATGGGCTTACACCTATCTTTTATTGCGGAAAGGATCCTCTCCAAATGATATTTTGAATCATTTCTCGCCATTTGCAGAAAAATATCTTACCCGGGAAGAGAGACCGGTAAGCACAATTCATTTACAAAACCTTACACGTATTCATTTGTATTCTCACAAGGACAGGGAAATTGAACAGAACGGAGATATAAAACTGGTTCTTTTCTTCAGTATTGCCGGGGGTGTTATTTTCCTGCTTGCTCTTATCAATTACGTGAATATGAGCCTGGCCCTTATTTTCAGGAAAAAGAAATCTTTAGTCATTAATAAGGTATTCGGCGCAAGACTCTTAAATATATTTTCCGGGTTTTTCATGGAATCATTGCTGATGTTTTTTATATCGGCAGTTGTTACGCTGGCTATTGTCAGGTACCTGTCGCATGACCTTACGGATTTTATACCGGTAGGTTATTTTAAATACAACCTGTTGCTTATCCTGGCATTCATGCTGATACTCACGTTGATTTCAGCCCTTGTTGTATCGGTTCCGCAACTGCTGGCAATAAGCAGACCTTTTCATCAGTCACAGGAATTTTTTCCGCAGAAAATGAATCTTGTCAGTATAATGAGATCAAAAAGAACCGGGATAAAACGATTATTGGTTATCTCGCAGTTTACGGCGTCCATTGTCCTGATTATTTGCGCCGTTTATTTTACAAAACAGAAAAATTACCTGCTTGATCACAGGCTTGGAAAAAACTCAGGAAGAATTCTGCTTCTTGGCAACCTTAACTGGCAGGTTAAGGACCGGTATTTTCAATTCAAAGACCTGGCTATGCAGAGCCCGCTTATTAAATCGGTTACGGGTACCATGCAGGAGCCTTCCACGGAGTTCATGGATGCCATGCCCTTTTCAATGAGTGGATTCCCTGCCTCTAAAAAAGACCTTGAATTGTATGTCTCACCTGTTGATGATAATTTTTTCCGCTTTTTTAAAATAGGATTGGTTGCCGGAAGAAATTTCTCCCCCTATTCACGTGGAACCCCGAAAGAAGAATACATATTAAATGAATCGGCGGTCCGCTACCTTGGATTTAAAAATCCCGAAGATGTAATCGGCAGGGATTTTAAACCGGATTTTGATGTGGAAGGAATCTTTAGGGGGGGGGTAATCACAGGTGTGGTGAAGGATTTTTGCTTTTCAACTCTCAAATACAAAATCAGGCCGTTGGTTTTTTTCCAGAAACCGATCTGGTACTGGAATTTCATGGTTAAGATCGATAGCTCGGAAACGGAAGAAAGTATCCGGTACCTTAAATCGGTATGGAATCAGGTATATCCCGAATATGTTTTCGATTATTCGTTTAACGATGAGTCATATAGCCATGCCTATAAAAAGGAAATATCGCAGGCAAAATTATCCAACTTCTTCATGATTCTGGCCATGATAATTGCCACCCTGGGTTTATACGGACTTACCGCGATCACTACCGAACAAAGAACCCGGGAAATCGGAATCAGGAAGGTAGTAGGAGCCCGTTCTTCGGACATTGTGCTCCTCCTTAATAAAGATTTTACGGTTTGGGTTGCCAGTTCGGTTTTATTGGCCATTCCCATTGCCTGGTATCTGATAAGCCGGTGGAATACCAATTACGCCTACCATGCCACATTATCCTGGTGGGTCTTTTTTGCTGCAGGCGCAGCTGCCTTGCTGGCCTCCTGGCTCACCATAAGTTATAAGACGGTAAAAGCATCGTTGAAAAACCCCGTTGAAGTTTTAAGACAGGATTAGCAGGTTATATTGAACAACAAAATAAGATCGCTTTCGCTATCTTGTGCGCTTGGGGGGACTCGAACCCCCATGCTTTTGGGCACTGCCTCCTGAAGACAGCGTGTATACCAGTTTCACCACAAGCGCAATGAGGTTCAAAAATAATGATTTTTTTTATAGATAAATGAAAATTAAATATTTGGTTATTGAGTTTATTGGGTTCATTAGGTCCATTGGGGTTCACCCGATTAACCCATTACCTAATCAACCATTAACTTAACATCACACGAGGTCACAGGCATCCGGGGGCATCCATTTGGCGGGCTTACCTTCCCATTTTATATTACACCCGATCGGGTTGGTTACGGGGACGGATATGGGTTTCCCCGAAGTGAGTTCATCCAGTGCCCGGCCCAGGTCATTCAGGGTCATGTTGGAAACATCCCTGGGGCTGTCCACCCCACGACCCGTATAAACCAGTTTCCTGTTTTTGTCGAAAATGTAAAAATGGGGGGTCTTCAGCGCACCAAAGGCACGGGCAAGTTCTTGTGTATCATCATAGAGATAAAGCCAGGGAAATTTTTTTTCTTCCATCCTTGACACCATATGATCAAAATCGTCTTCCGGGTAAGTGTGCGGACTGTTCGAATTGATTCCGATAAATTTTACTCCTTTGCCGGAATATTTTTCTGCGGTATCACGCGTCACTTCGTCCGAGCCCAACACATAGGGGCAATGATTACAGGTGAAAAAAATAACCAGGGTGTCATCCTGATCAAAATCATGAAGTGAATAAGTTTTCCCATCGGTCGCCTTCAATGAAAATGGAATAACTTTATCACCTATTTGTAATGTATAGGACATGATAAAAAAAATAAATTTTACGATCTGATAACATTCACAAATTTAATCATATATATAAAAAATGTTTCTATATATCAATCTTGATCGCTAAGCGACTTCAGACAATATCCAAATTCCAATATCCAACTTCCAATTCAAGATTCGATATTATAAAGAAAGATCAATGCCTCCGGTTTCAATCTTCCGGAATCTGCACCCGATCCGGAATTCCGTATATGGATTGACGGTAT
>CAYNCU010000133.1:0-12050 GCA_964395765.1 uncultured Roseivirgaceae bacterium
GAATCAATTAACCGGTTAATCATTAAAACGGTATCCCGGATTTCACCAATTGTTTAAGAAAAATTAATTTCAGAATTCGTAGACAACTGGTTTTAAAGTATTCTTCCATCCTCCATTCTCCATTCTCCATCTTCGATTTTAATGCTCTTCTCTTATTTGAAAAAAATATCGTTTCATTTCCTTAACAACCCTTGGCGATAGCAAGAGGGCCGATATCATTGTCGGGATAGCCATCAAGGCGTAGGTGCCATCGATCAGGTTGATCACGGAATTTATGGAAGCGACCGAGGCAAACAAGATGGCGGCCAGGTAAAAGTAGTTGTAATAGGCACGCCGGTTTTCCCCGAAAACGAAGCCGAAACATTTGGCGCCGTAATAGGGATAGGCGAACAGCGTGGTCATAGAAAACAGGAATACGCAGATCATCAGCAGGTAGCTTCCCGATCCCTGCATGGCGGAAACAAAGGCGGCATTCGTCATGGTGATGCCGGTGATCCCCGGTTGTTTCCATACCCCGGTAATGACCACGGCCAATGCCGTCATGGTACAGACGACCACGGTATCCATGAGCGGTTCAAGCATGGCGACAAGGCCTTCGCGGACAGGCTCCCGCGTTCGGGCTGCGCCGTGGGCCATGGCGGAAGTTCCCAGCCCGGCTTCATTGGAAAAAGTGCCCCTTTTTATGCCAAGCACGATCAACTGACCCAGGGCGCCGCCAAAAACCGCCTTGCCGGTAAAGGCATCACTGAAGATAAGCTTGAATGAAGGGATCACCAGCTCGGTATTTTTGATGATGATAAACAAGACTCCGGCAAAATAGCAAATGACCATCAGGGGGACAATCCGGGAAGCGTAATTCCCGATTCGTTTTATCCCCCCGAAAATTATCACCGATGCAATTGCGCAAATAAGAATGCCGGTGGTGATGTTTATCGAACGGCCGGAGAAGGTTGCGGACGGGCCGATGATAATTTCCCTGATCGCCTGGGTGAGTTGGTTTACCTGGAACAGGGGCAAAACGCCTACCATCCCGGCCACCGAAAAAAATACGGCCAGTGGCTTCCATTTTTTACCAAGCCCCGAAACGATAAAATACATCGGGCCGCCATGCACGTTCCCCCTGCCGTCGGTATACCTGTACATAACGGACAGCGTGCAGGTAAAGAATTTAGTGGCCGATCCCACAATGGCGGAAACCCACATCCAGAATATTGCCCCCGGGCCGCCCATGGCAATGGCAACGGCAACACCGGAAATATTACCCATGCCGATCGTCGAAGCGAGTGCAGTGGAAATGGCCTGGAAATGAGTGATCTCTCCCGGGTCAGCTTTGTCGTTATACCTGCCCCTTAATATCCTCACGGCATGACGAAAATAACGGTAGGGAAGAAGGCGTGAATAGATCATGAAAAATATTCCGCCCCCGATCAATAATATCAGGAGCGGAGTTCCCCACATAAAGCCGCTGAATCCGGAAGTTAATTTTTCAAGTTCACTCAAAAGACTGCATCGGTAATTTTAAATGATTCCTTAAATTATAAAAAAATTATCCTTCCGGACAATACGCTGGCACTTAAATCAAACAAAAATCAAAAATCAAAAATCGAAATATTGAAAATTGATTATTGAAAATTGATTATTGAAAATTGATTATTGATTATTAGCCTTTCTACCCGTCCTCATGTAAACCCTCCCAGACCAATGAACCAATGAACCATTTACCTCGGCAAACCCTGGTTGATCAGTGCTTTATCGCAGGAATGTTCATATTCCGACTGAAAGGTAGTATGGTGGATATGATATCGGTTTTCAAGATCGTTACGCATGGTATTAAGGATCCGGCAGGATTCGCTGATGGGAATATCCTGGCTGAATTCGACATGCGCTTCAAAGTATATATCGTGATCATTCAGTTGCCAGGCATGAATGTGATGGATACCCTTGATATTTTCATAGCTTGATAAATACTTTGCAATATTTTCCAGGTCCAGGCCTTCCGGGGTAAATTGCATGAGAACCTTCAGGCTTTGAAGCACCAGCCTCCAGCTGAGGACCATCAGGTAAAGAGCAATGACAATTGACAGCACCGGGTCAAGAAGGTAGAAGTTAAAGAAGTAAATCATGATTCCGCCGGCCATAACCACGAAAGAGGAAATCATATCGATAAATAAATGGATGTAGGCCGATTTCATGTTCATATTCTTCGCGGAATCCTTTCTCAGCAAAAGGACGCTGAGCCCGTTGGCAAGAATGCCGAAGGCTGCTAGGAGAATTACAATTTCAGGTTTGACATTCAGGTAATTCCGGTTGATGATTTTTTCGGCAGATTCAAAGATCAGGAATACTCCGATCACGAGTAATATAGAGGCATTGATAAAGGCAGCAATAATTTCCGCTCTTTTATACCCGAAGGTATGTCCTGTCGTGGATCTCCTTTTTGTCAATCGTTCCGCTACCCAGCTAATGATGATGGTGGTGGCGTCGCTCAGGTTGTGCAATGCATCGGACAGCAGGGCCATACTTCCCGAAATTACCGATCCGGCAACCTGGATGATCGTCACCGTCATGTTGATGACAAAGGTCCACATGAGTTTGCTCCCTTTGACGGCAGGATGGAAATGAGTATGGTCGTGCGTTTGCATCATAAAATTTTCCTACGGCAAATTTAATCATTATTTCCGGCTATGGGAAAGCTGGAAAAGGATAGGTTTGTCGAAAGGCGACCATACTGAACAGCGGATCCCGGCGGCTTTTAGTCCTTCATTTGTCCAAACATTGCAGGATTTTATCAGGCTGAACTTTCCTTTCGCATAGAAAAACAGATCGTAATCCCCGTATCCTTTTGCGGCTATGCTTTCGGGTTTTCCGGTATCGGTTAAAAAGAATGAGTCGCGGATATACCCGGTTATTATTTCAAGCTGTTGCGCGGAAATATAAACGGGAACAACCTCGTTGCCGGGCACCAGGCCGGACACCAGGGTGACATGCATGGCGGGCTGCCGCTCGGTGAATAATGCCCTGAAGGCAATTGAAAAAGTAAGGTCTTTCCATTCCGGGGTATTCAGATAAAAAAGCTTGTTACCCCAGCCGAAAGCAATATATTGCATCCCATAAAACTTATGATATAAAACAGTGCCGGTGAAGAACTGCTGCCAGGAGGTTTTCCCGTAATTTACCGGCAGTACCAGGTCGGTATGAACACCGTTGGTGACGACGAATATTTCAATTCCGCCCTGTTTTTCATGAAAATCAGTATTTACCGGAAGATACCCAAGCAGCAAGGCGAGAATGAAGTATAAGACCAGGAGTCTTAAAATGGTTTGTAATAGATAAATCAATCATTTTTTTCACTAAATGAATAAAAAAAATATGGATTTGCATGGGTTGCCGGATTTTTATCCGACATGCCCGAAATTAAATCTATCATGAGTGGTCAAAGCGCTTCGTAGTGCAGAAATTTATCGGACCGGCTGACCGGATCTTTGGCCGGGAGGGCTGAACATTACGGTGTTAACCGCCGGGTACATTTAGATTGATGAACCTGAAGGCAGGGGAGGGCGTTTCCTTTATTAGTTTGTTAATTCTAATGAGATTTGTGTTAAATTAATCCGCCTTCACATTCTGTTTCGGCAGACGGGAAGGCTGTGGCATAATTCCGAGGGCTTAACTCCGGGAATTCGGGTCCGGGGCTTGCCCCGAAGTTAAATACCTTTTATTATATATGAATCATTCGATTGAATATAGGGTCGTCAAACGCGGGATCATTTATACGGTGACATTCACACTGGGGTTATGGTTAATTCTTTTTATCGAATGGATCGGCAAATTTGACTTCGACCGTTTCGGCATAATGCCGAGAACCCTTTCCGGATTGATAGGAATATTAACAGGTCCGCTGATCCATGCCGGTATTTTTCACTTATTGGCGAATACACTTCCCTTAATCATCCTGGGATTCGGTCTTATGTATTTCTATTACCGCATTGCCATAGAAGTATTTGTCTGGATCTACCTGACTTCAGGATTCTGGGTTTGGGTCATCGGGCGAACAGCCTTTCATATTGGCGCGAGCGGGGTAATATATGGGCTTATGTCCTTCCTGATTGTCAGCGGATTGATTCGGCGGAATATACGGTCGCTGGCAATATCCATGGCTGTATTTTTTCTTTATGGCGGAACGATTTACGGTGTCCTTCCGTCGGATCCCCATATCTCCTGGGAATCCCACCTGATGGGCCTCCTTGCCGGTTCTGTGATCGCTCTGTTTTTCCGTAAAGAACCAATTTTCGTCGGCAGCGTTGATGAGGAAGAGGTTCATCCGGAGGACGGGGACCAGGAAGAAAGACCGTATTTTTCAGGAATGGACAATACGGCCGAAGAAAACAAGCACCTGTCCTATGATTATAAACCCAGGAAGAAAGAGGATCATTAAAATTTTCAGCCTGTAATAAAACTTCTGGGATCAAAGAAATTCGAATAATGACGAAGTGATTTTTGTGTGATTTTTTGTGCCTGAGCGCCTTCATGTCAATTTTTTTTATGATTTTTTCCTTGAACTGATTTTGAGAGTGCCGATATTTTATTTCCCTTATGCCAATTCATTCCTTTCTCTTATCTTTGCGCCGAAATAAAACCCACAATAGCGTGAAAAATTTATCTTTAATCCTTAATGGTATCCTGATTATTGCCGTCGGAATTTTATATTACCTTCATTTTACTTCCCCGTCTATGCCGGCTGCTAAAAAAAAGGCGGAAGTAATAGCTTCCGGGGGAGGCAGCACTTTAGCCTATATCATGGAAGATTCTTTGATGGAGCATTATCAACTGTTCCGGCAGCTTTCCGATCAGATCAATAAAAAACAACAGGATATGGAAGCTTCCTACCAGAGCCGGGCGACAAAACTTCAGAGCGAGATTGACAACTATAAAAAAATGGCTCCGAGAATGGCTCCCAGGGATGCCCAGAATATTGAGGAACAGTTGATGCAGAAGCAGCAGAACCTGTACCAGTATCAGCAATCACTCAGCCAGGAAATGATGGATGAACAGCAAAAAATAAATGACCAGCTTTACACGAAAGTTGCGGAATTCCTGAAAAACTATGCCACACAAAACGGTTACCAGATCGTACTGAATTATAAAAGGGGTTCAGGAATGTTATACGGGGTTGACATGCTCGATATCACCGATGATGTTATCAAAGGATTGAATGAAGAATATTCGAGAGAAAAGAATGCCAACGTTAAGCTGCCGATAACGCCCGATTCAACTACATCGAAACATTAAAAATTTTAATCACCGCATCACGCTGTCACGACATCATCCAGGTTAATATTTCTTCCGGCTTTTCGAAACAAAACGCAGGCACCGGTGAATTCCCGGTAAGCTCCTCAATCATGTTCCTTGTACCGGGTTTAATCCTCTTGCCTGTCTTCCTGATAAATACTCCCTTTATTCTGCCCGGGAATTTCCTGGCAATATCGGAATAAACCTCAGGATCCTTCTGGCTGTCGTCCCCGATCAGAATGAACTCCTTATCATTGAACAACTCAAGAATATTCCGGATCTTTTCCTTCTTGTGCCTTGAATAGGATTTTTTCTTTTTTGCCTTCAGGAGGTCATTCCATTTTTTATATGGTTTAAGAAATAAAGGTCCATCAGGGAAGTTATGGTGTTTTAAAAATGTATGGATTACAGGGTATAGGTTGGCTTCACTGTTGGAAACATAAAACATACTCATATCACGGTCCGCCAATTGCCGGTAGATCCCGGCCATCCGGCTAACGGCTTTTCTCCGGTAAGCATTTTTGGTGAGCAGATGACGAAATCTTTTAAAATGATTGGTTACATGGGATACCAGGATAGTGTCGTCAATGTCGGAAATGACACCTGTCCTGAACCCGTTAAAATAATATATATCCCTTTTATAGAAATCGGGAATCTGGATCGGGTATCTTTTGTTTTTTCTCAGGAAAAAATAATGGGGCTGGAGCACAGGCTTTCCCGGTCGTATTTGATTGATCTGGAGGGTATAAAAGCCGTTATGGGTGAGCGTTATTGTCTTTTCATCCCCGGATATGTCGACTTCAAGCATGCCTGTCTTTATATTCCCCGGCAGGTATGCTGAAATAACACGAAGCATATTCTTCCAACGGCTTTCCCCGGCGATGATTTCTTTATGGTGACGGCGAAGGTGCAAAACCTGACCTTCAAGCCAGAGAGAATTTTCTTTTACGATACCGGTTAACGGTAAAAGAATATACCTGGGTTTTTCCTTCAACTTTTTTTGATAAATTAAGTATAAATTAACCCTATATTTTTATAAAATAGGCAATGAGGGTATTGGTAATTGCTAACCCGGCGGCAGGAGGAAGACAAAAGGATGTTATTCTGAATAAAATCCGCAACGATTTTTCACGGTATGGTATTGCTTATGATATTTATGAAACAAAGGGCAGCAGGGACGATGAAAAAATAAAAAAGATAATCCGGGAGATGGACCCGCACGCCCTGCTGGTGATCGGCGGGGACGGCACGATCAATCTCGCGGCAAGATCCGTCATTCACAGCACCATAAACCTGGGAATTATCCCTTTCGGTTCGGCGAACGGAATGGCAACTGACCTGGGGATCAAAGCCGACAGCAGCCAGGCCCTGGATGATTTTTTAAAATCACGTTTTATTTCCACTACGGATATTCTCCGGATCAATGATAAATTTTACTGCCTGCATATCGGCGATGTCGGCCTGAATGCCATGGTCGTGGAAGATTACCAGCGGGACAAAGACAGGGGCATGCGGGGTTATGCCAGGCATTTTATCCGCCAGCTATCGCAGTCTGAACTGATGAATGTCCGCATTCACGCCGATGGAAAGAATTACAATGAGAAAGGCTACATGGTGGCTTTTGCCAATGCGCGCCGTTATGGAACCGGGGTGATCCTGAACCGGAAGGGAAATCCTTTTGACGGCAAATTTGAGATCATTATCTCTAAAAGCATAGAGCTGAAAACCTTTATTCTGGCCGGGCTATCCCGGTATAACGATGACTTTGCAAAAGATAGCAGTGCCTCCTCAGTGATCAGTTGCAAAAATGCCGTTATCACTTTTGATAAACCGTTTACCACCCAGGCCGACGGAGAAATACTCGGAAAATATGATGCATTGAAAATTGAGATTATTCCCCAAGCTGTCCGGATCATTCGCGCGAATCCGGAAATTAATGGATGATTTTTCACCCCGCCTTACAAGAAAGGGATTCTGATATTCTCTCCTGTACCGCCCCCCAGCTCTGCCTTTTGCCCCGTTTCCTGCTCCACCTCCTGCTATGCCCCCCAGATCCGCCTCCTACTGCTTCTCCTTCTCCTGCACCGTTCCCTGGTCCGTTCCTTGCTTTGTTTCAAGCTCCGCTTCTTACTACGCTTCCTGCTCCGCCTTTCAAGGCGGAGTGAAAATCAACCAATCAACCAATTTATAAGCCTCGTTTTTTCCCCGTCAATTTCTTTGTAAACGGCACTGAATAAATCAGGCTGGCACTGAAATAACTGTTTGGAGTTTCGTCTATATTCTCATTCGGCAGCGCCACCGGAATATTATAAAAATAACTCAGCGACAAGGTAAAATTTTTAACATATAGGTTCACCGGCAATGAAAAATTATAGTTCATCAGCCCGAATTCATTATTCACTTCCTGTTTAACGATATATTGATATAACCCGGATCCGTACTTTTTATAAAGTAACCTGAACCTGGCTAAGCCTATCGCCTGGATGAATTTACTGAGTTTCGCATAATTCAGACTTTGCGTTACGACATTCTGATTGCCGAAATAAACAGAGACTCCCGGTAAAAATTGTAATTGATCAATAAAACCCAGGTGCCGGAAAGAAATATTTCCATAAATATCGGGGCGGATCCGGTGGGCCGATTCACTGCCGAAAAGGAAAGAATAATCGACTCCGATACTGATAAATTTCAAATCAAGGTAGGGGCTAAGGTTCAGGCTGTTGGTAAACGGATTATAGGAACCCAGGGAATCACTCCCGTTAAAATAAAAATAATGGTCATAGGAGGCAGTGACAGAAAGTTTAGGAATGCTTGAAAGCATAAATCCTGCTGAAGTGATCATGGGATTGAATCGGGGTCTGGTATCGCTGTTCCAGAAACCGCTTATATCTCCGTAAAATCCTGTTTTGTGGTAATAGGAAATACCCGTGGACAAGCCGTATTCCTTTACCCCAAAATCCCGCCCGGCATTGGTGATATTACTGATATAGGCAATGCGGCCCGACAGGCTGGAATAACTAAAATCCATATTAATAAGGCTGTCGATAAAATCAAGAATGGAAGAGGAGTCAGACTGAATTTCCGCAAGCGCTATCGAATCTTCCTTCAAATAATGGTTTAAAAGGGAATCAGTTCTAACCTGTTGAGCGAGGGTATCCGATCCCCAAAAGAAAAGAATTGAGACTATCGGCAGAATAAAGTTAAGCGGCAGGTGTTTAAAAATCATTACGATAAGGTGCATGGATATTATTGGATCAGTTATCTCTTCTTTGCATCATTTGTTCCCTTCTCATCTGTTGCATTTTTCTTTGTTGAAGCCGTTCTATGATCATACGCCTGAAATCCTGTTCCGCCTGTCTTAATTCAAGTACCTGCTGGGCTGTGATCACCTTTTCCAGGCGTTGGGAATAATCCTTTTCAAGATCCACCATCTTTTGCTTTGTATTCAGGGACTGGTTCATCAGTTGTTTGCTTTGTTCTTCTGAAAGGTTATTCAGATCCACGCCCTGGCGATCGGATATCAGGTCCTGTTGCAGGGCTCTTCGCTTAGCCAGGTACTCATTATAAATTGGCCAGAATTTCTGCGCCTGCTCAGGAGTCAGGCCCAGGCGGCTGGAGATCAATGCAATACGGGCGCTTTGAATTTTTTCCATCGCCGTTTTATTCTGTATTACCGGAATGGAATCCTGCGCCATCAAAGGCGCGGTAAACCAGATCAGAAGAATTATCGGATATAGGTATTTCTGAAAGGATTTCATGTTATTGCATATTATAAATAATCGTCGGTAGTGTCAATGGAATTGAGAATATGATTGATGTCGTCGGGGCTCAAACCGGGCGAATCGAAATCAAGATCGTTATTGTCATTCAGCAGGTCCCCGGACATCATCGAACTGTTCACATTATCGAATAATTCATCCTCGGTAATATCCGAGGTTTCAAGGTAACTGATCAATGCCTCGGTAGGTACCTGCGACAATAATTTTTCAGGAGACGGCTGCCGGGTATAAAATTTTAATACCACCAAAACGATCAGTACCATGGCAGCCAATGAAACGGCATATTTAAATACATTTCTGCGGAATACCGGTATCCTTTCTACGGGAATGCCCGACTGTATCCGGGATTGGATCCGCATTGGAAGGTCTTCGAAGTACCCTTCGGGAACTTTGAAGACGTTTTCTTTCTTTAAATCCTCTAGTTTCATGCCTTCATTATTCGTTTATTTAGACAATAAGTATGGTTTCAGGTTTAATCATCGGATAAGAATTCTTCAATTTTTTTAACCGCCAGGTGGTAGCTCGCTTTAAGGCTTCCCACGCTGGTGGAAGTGATTTCTGCTATTTCTTCATATTTCATATCGTCGAAATACCTCATGTTAAACACAAGTCGTTGTTTATCAGGAAGTTTGAGTAATGCTTTTTGTAATTTCATCTGCAATTCATCCCCTGAAATATGGGCTGATTTATCCATGGTTGTCGATAGAATAGCTTCCAGGTCTGCAATGGGAAGGAAAAAGCGGTTTCGCTTTTTTTTCAGGAAGTTCAGGCATTCATTGGTGGCAATTCTGTAAAGCCAGGTAAACAGCCTCGATTCTTCCCTGAAATGGTCAAGGTTTTTCCAGGCCTTTATAAAAACTTCCTGTACAAGATCGTCGGCGTCATCGTGATCCAGCACCATTTTGCGAATATGCCAATAGATCCTTTGCTGGTACGTTCTTACCAGTTGGTTGAAACCGAAATTTTTTGTTTCCGGATCCCTGAGCTTGTCAAGAATTTCTCTTTCTTCCAAGGAATTCGATGGAAATTAAAGCTTAGACATCGAATTTAATGAAAGGTTAAAACTGAATTGAATTTTATTAAGATTTTTACCCTGAAAACCACTGAAAAATGGCATTAAAAAGTGTATTTTTGCGGGGTCAAAATCCTGTATATGAGTGAAATAAATCAAGTTAAAACGCCTGCAAGGTATTCTGCCGATAACATTCAGGTGCTGGAGGGTCTGGAAGCCGTGAGAAAGCGACCTGCCATGTATATCGGCGACGTGAGTTTCAAGGGATTACACCACATGGTTTGGGAGGTTGTCGACAATTCCATCGATGAGGCTATGGGAGGATTTTGTTCGGAAATCCTCGTGGAAATTAATATTGATAATTCCGTAAGGGTGATCGATAACGGAAGAGGTATTCCTACCGATATTCATCCGAAGGAAAAAAAGTCAGCCCTTGAAGTGGTTATGACCATGCTGCATGCAGGTGGAAAATTCGACAAAAATACTTACAAGGTTTCCGGTGGATTACATGGAGTAGGAGTGTCCTGCGTTAACGCGCTATCCAAATCCCTTTCAGTGAAAGTTTATCGCGATGGAAAAATATACCAGCAGGAATATGTAAAGGGATTGCCCCAATACAGTGTGAAGGAGATAGGAAAAACGGATCTGACCGGGACCGAAACTCATTTTCTGCCGGACGATTCAATTTTTATTGTCAAGGAATTTAAATATGAAACCATTGCTTCACGACTCCGGGAGCTGGCATTTCTTAATGCCGGCCTGACCATCAAGCTTGTCGATTTCAGAGACAAGGATGATAAGGGGAGTTATAAATCCGAAACCTTTCACTCGGATGGCGGTTTACGGGAATTTGTCAGTTACCTGGATAGCGGAAGAGAAAAACTCATTTCAAAACCTATCTATATTTCCGGCGAGAAATTGGATATGCCCGTCGAGGTTGCACTTACCTATAACACTTCCTTTACGGAAAACCTTGTTTCCTATGTCAATAATATCAATACCATTGAAGGGGGTACCCATGTGGCAGGCTTCCGCCGGGCATTGACCAGGACCCTTAAATCCTATGCAGATAAGACCGGTTTGCTTGAAAAGCTGAAAATTGATATTTCCGGCGATGACTTCAGGGAAGGATTGACCGCGGTGCTTAGTGTGAAGGTTGCCGAACCGCAGTTTGAAGGTCAGACCAAAACCAAGCTGGGCAATTCCGAGGCACTTGGAACGGTTGATACCGTAGTGAGCGATCAACTTCAGTATTTCCTTGAAGAAAACCCCAGGGAAGCCAAACTGATCGTGAATAAAGTGATCCTGGCGGCCCAGGCAAGACATGCAGCGCGGAAAGCCCGGGAAATGGTTCAGCGGAAAAATGTGCTGGCCGGCACCGGTCTGCCGGGAAAACTGGCCGATTGTTCCGATACGGATCCCGGCGTTTGTGAGTTGTACCTGGTGGAAGGGGACTCGGCAGGTGGCTCCGCCAAACAAGGCAGGAACAGGAAATTCCAGGCTATTCTTCCACTTCGCGGAAAAATACTGAATGTCGAAAAGGCCCAGGAACATAAGATTTATGATAATGATGAGATCAAAAATATGATCACCGCTTTGGGCGTTACATTTGGCACCCCGGACGATGAGAAGGCGCTGAACCTTGAGAAGCTTCGTTATCATAAGATCATCATTATGACGGATGCCGACGTCGACGGGAGTCACATCAGAACGCTGATCCTTACCTTTTTCTTCCGGTATATGCGGGAACTCATCGAACAGGGCTATGTATATATCGCCATACCTCCCTTATACCAGATCCGGAAAGGGAAAACCGAAAAATATTGCTGGACAGAGGCAGAAAGGGATGTGCTGATCAAGGAACTGGCAGGGGACGGTAAAGAAGACAGCGTCGCTATTCAACGGTACAAGTGTTTGGTGGAAATGAACCCCGAACAACTTTGGATTACCACCATGAACCCGGATACAAGAAG
>CAYNCU010000134.1:0-11941 GCA_964395765.1 uncultured Roseivirgaceae bacterium
TCAACCAATGCATCGATAATGGAAGCAATACCCTGGTACCCGTAATTTAAAAGCAGGCCCGCCTCCTTATGTTCGAAAGCGGCGAGCTCATTTTCAAGTTGTTCATGGTATTCCGTATTTCCGGTCATGATTCTTGCACCCATCGGATAGGCCAGACCCCATTTAGCGGCGGCCTCGGCATCAACTTTCCTGACTTCCGGATGATTGGCTAATCCGAGATAACTGTTGATGCTCCAAACCAGTACTTCTTTCCCCCTGAAATACATATGCGGGCCAATCTCACCTTCAAGTTTCGGGAACATGTAATAACCCGGATAGACAGCGGCATACTGCCCCAGAGGTGAATGTTCAATTTTGAGTTTATCGAAAACGTCCACGTATTTAAAAATTAAATTTGCAGATTGGATTGCACGAAAATACGAGGAAATTGTCGTCTAAACAAAATACATTAATGATTTCTGGCGAATTTTAACGTCAAATTAAATTATTATAATATGTTATTATCGAATATATTTTAAGCATTTACTTAATCTGAAATTTAAAATAATAAGTATCAGAATTCCATGAAAAGACTTTGTAATAATTACTTTAAATTGAGTTCCCCGGATTATTAAGATGAAGAAGTTAATCCTCTATATCTCAATCGTTACAGGTGTTTCTCTCCTCCATCTGCCCCATCCGGCTTTAGCCCAAAATGAACCGGGTATTTTATACCCGGGGCTGACCAATTATGCTAAAAACCTTTACCCCCTTTATAAAAAAATACCGGAAGAACGAAGACGGGTACTGGAAAATATTGCGGATTATATCTATGGCGCTATTCAGATTGATAAAAAAGCCACCCTCATTTTAGTCGGGACCAATAATTCTACCCGAAGCATAATGGCGGAAGCATGGTCTTATGCAGCTTCACAGTATTATAATATTAAAAATGTTGAAATATATTCCGGTGGCACACAGGTTACTCAAGTTTCTCCATTTTCCATGAAAGCATTGGAACAGGCCGGTTTTATCATTTATAAAATCTCCGATAATGGTAACCCTAAATATGAAATAAAATATTCCTATAATTTAAAACCGATCGTCGTGTATTCAAAAAAATACGACGCCAAGGATATGCCCCATTTTAACTATGGTGCAATCTTTGTATGTCCCAATGCCGATTTAAACGTCCCTTATTTAAAAGGAATGAATTTCAGGGCATCCGTACATTATTTCGACCCTGAAGCCTATGATAATACGCCTGAACAAATGGACAAATACAACGAAAGATGCCATGAAATCGCCACTGAGATATTTTATATATTTTATTGTATTAAAAATAAAACCTATTAGGTGTTTCAATTTCAATTTGAAAAGTAATTTTTTGTAAATTATTTTTAATAATAGCCCATATTTTATTAATATTTCAATATTTTAAATAATAAATTTAAAATATTGAAATGAAATCCCCTCCCTATTGATTATCAGTATTTTAATCCTTAGCTTGTAATAATTTCTGAGCAACAAAAATCAAAAAATCAGTGGTTATGAAGCGATCCTATAAGCCTCGTACGCTGTCCAGCCTGCTATTCCTGTTTGTTTGTACCTGGGGAATAACCTCCTGTTTTGGCTCAAAAGATTATATCGTAGAATCGGATTATAGCTATTCCGGGAATTTCGCAAAATATAAAACCTATGCATTTTTTGATTATGAAAAGTCAGGCATTGATTCACTGATTCCGGATGACGTAATAAAGAAGGCCATCCATTACAGAATGTCCCTGTTGGGATACAGACAGGATGATAAAAAGCCAAATATTCTGGTAGGGTATAAAATGTTTTTTAAAAACTTCAATTTTAAGGGGTATAATCAACCTGAACTGGAGGATTGGTTAAAAGATAAAAAAGACTATAAAGAAGTATATGATCCTGTTAAGTACAATCTGATGGAGGGAACATTATTTATATACCTTGTCGACAGGAAAAAAAATCAGGCTATCTGGCAGGGTTATAATTCAGGTCTGATAAATCCTTCTGAAATCGACAATGAGCGTTTTGTCAAAGGGACGGTCAGAACTATATTCGATAAATACAGGATTTTTGCTGAAGGATATATGAAACAGAGTTATAAGGATCCTGGTTGAAATTAATAAATATTTTTTCCTTGTTTGAGTCTTATTGATTTTATTCAATTTTTTATCAATATAATCCATTTTTAAATTTTACCTAATTTAATCTTCCTGAAAAAAGGCCAGGTGATCTTTATCATAGGTTTCCTGAAATAACCGTTGTTAATTTAAGAATTAGTTATGCATGCGTGCTGCGGTTTGTAGTGGATTTAGCCGGTAAAAAGTTTTGATTCAGATAAAGAATAAAAATTAAGTTTAATTGGAATTCTCAATTAAATATTCTGTTTTAACAAGTTTTAACAGTATTTAACGAGAAATTGTTGTGATAATAGGCCAAAATAAGCAAATTTCGTTTGTTTTCGATCTTTAAATATTTAACTTTGCGGCTTCATTCAGGCTGGTAAGAGGGCATGGCTGGCAAAGATATTCATATTTTATTAAAAAATAATAACAATATGAATTAATTAAACGTTTGAATGTAGGATAGCTGAATATGAAAAATAATTAAATAATCCTTAATCTATATAACCCCTTATGAGGCAGTTAAAAATAACACAGTCCATCACTAACAGAAAAGAAAGTCATACCATTGAAAAATATTTCAATGATCTCAGCAAAGAAGAAACGATCACCCCCGAAGAAGAAGCTGAGCTCGCCCGGAGAATCCGACAGGGCGATAATGTAGCACTGGAAAAACTGGTAAAAGCTAATTTAAGATTTGTCATTTCCGTAGCCAAGCAATATCAGAACAGGAACATCCCGTTAAATGACCTGATCAATGAAGGAAATATCGGCTTGATTAAGGCTGCGCACAAATTTGATGAAACGAAAGGCTTTAAATTCATATCCTATGCGGTATGGTGGATCCGGCAGTCTATTCTGCAGGCAATCAACAATCATTCTAAAATCGTACGTATTCCCGCCAATAAAAAAGGTCATTTTAATCAGATCAAAAAGGCCTATTCGGCTTTTGAGCAACAATATGAACGGGAACCGACACCTGAAGAACTTGCCGAAATTCTTGACCAGGAACCTTCCGACATTTATAATACTTTGAATGCCGACGTCAATAAAACCTCTCTGGATGCTCCTTTCGGTGAAGATGGAGAAGGCAGCCTTTACGACGTTATGGAAAACTCGACCATTGAAAGGACAGATCACTTCCTGGAGTATACACAATCCTTAAAGCATGAAACCATGCGGACCCTGTGCACCCTCGATAAAAGAGAAATGGAGGTAATAAAAATGTCTTTTGGTATTGATTATGATCATGCCATGAATTTCGAGGAAATTGGCGAAAGAATGGGCCTGACACGTGAAAGAGTGAGACAAATAAGGGAGAAAGCATTGAAAAAACTTAAGTCCTCTGCACGACAGAAATTATTACGCGAATTCTGCGCAAAATAATAGAAAGGGGGTTCACCCCCTTTTTTTATTACCTGTTTCATTCCTGAAAATTTTAATCTGATTGTCTAAAAGCCGGAAACTTTTACGATGCAGCGGGGAAATCCCATGATCCATTATTGCTATTCGGTGCCTCCTGGTAGGATAACCGGCATTCTGCTCCCAGCCATAAACCGGATACTCCTGGGATAAAGTGGCCATGTATTCGTCCCTGAATGTTTTAGCCAAAATGGAGGCGGCGGCTATGGACATATATTTTGAATCACCTTTTATGATACATTGATAGGGAATATTGCCGTATGGCTTGAAACGGTTTCCATCAATGATCAGATGTTCCGGAACGGCTTTTAATTTCCCGATGGCCTGGTGCATGGCCATAAAGGTGGCATTTAAAATATTAACCTGGTCAATCTCAAGGTTGTCGGCAAGCCCGATCGCAAAGTCGAACGCATTCACGATAATCTCTTCTCTTAATTTCAGCCGTTGCGCTTTTGAAAGTTTTTTGGAGTCATTTAATTCATCGTTGACATATCCAGGAGGAAAAATTACGGCTGCGGCAACCACCGGTCCGGCAAGACATCCCCTGCCTGCTTCATCGCACCCGGCTTCCCTTGCATCTTTTTTAAAATAAGGAAGCAGCATACTATAAATCTGTACAATTTTACAGAAATAAATTCCTTAAAATGAAAATAATAAATCCCTGGAAAAAACTGAAAGAAACAAAAATTTATGAAAACCCATGGATCAGGCTGGATGAACACGAGGTAATTCACCCCGGGGGAAAGCGGGGAATTTACGGAAAAGTAAGTTTTAAAAACAAGGCGATCGCCATTATACCGATTGATGAAGATTTCAATACCTGGCTGGTAGGTCAATATCGATATACACTGGAAGAATATTCCTGGGAGATCCCGATGGGAGGCGGACCATTGAATGAAGATATCCTGGAATCCGCCAAAAGGGAACTTAGAGAAGAAACCGGCATCCGTGCCGGTGACTGGCAAATGATCATGAGAATACATACCTCGAATTCAGTTACTGATGAAGAAGGTTTTATCTATTTAGCCAGAAAGCTTACCTTCAGCACGACGGATTTCGATGAAACAGAAAAAAGAGAAATAAAAAAAATGCCGCTTTCCGATGCTGTCCGAATGGTTATGAACGGTGAAATAACCGATTCCCTTAGTGTTGCAGGATTATTAAAAACGGCTAGAATTCTTAATCTTTAAGCTTACCGGGAAATTCTTTCATCGCTAAATAAAATCAACGTCAATATTTAGAGGATATTTCATAAGGTATTGAACAGACAGTTCAGCGGACAGATCTTCGTACATGTCCTCATAGAGTTTTTCGGTTATCGGGGCTCTGAAACCGAAATTCCTAGCGAGACATCTCATAATTTTTACCGTATTAATTCCCTCTGCGGTTTCCTCCATGGTCGATATAATATCCTGCAATTTGTCGCCTTTTGCCAACCGGTAACCCGTGGTAAAATTGCGGCTTAATTCACTGGTACAAGTGGTAACCAGGTCTCCTACTCCGGCAAGTCCTATAAATGCCTTTATGTCTCCTCCCATAACCCTGCCCAGGTATATCATTTCTACCAGTCCCCTGCTGATCAGCAATCCCCGTGCATTTTCGCCCAGGCCAAGTCCGGCGACCGCGCCGGCTGCAATTGCAATGATGTTCTTCAAGACTCCGGCCAACTCAATTCCGATAAGGTCCGTATTCCCATACACCTGGAAGCGGTCGGATCTGAGCAGGCGCTGCCCTTCGAGAATCACTTCAGTAAAATCGGAAGCAACCACCGTGGCGGCAGGAAGTCCATCGGATAATTCTCTGGCAATATTTGGCCCGGCCAGGCAACCTACTCTTAAGACGGCTGATTCCTCTGTAATCACTTCGCTCATCGTTCGTACATCCTCACGGGATAAATCATGTTCTTCGCAGTTGATCTGCTCAATAATTTTATTCACCGCCAAGCCTTTCGTACCATGAATAAGGATATGGTATGGACGAAGATAGCCGGAAAGGGTTTTCATCAAATCCCGGAAAGAACCTGAAGGCACAATTGGAAATATCGTATCACAATTTTGCGCGAGATAGGCAATATCATCCGTTACTTCAATAGGTTCATTTAGCGGCTGGCCGCTGCTTATCCTTTCCCTCGCCACCTTCTTCACACTATCAGGATTTCGACCATAAATGATCACCGGGGCATTTCTGGAAAGCAAATTGGCAATGGCGGATCCGAAGCTGCCAAGGCCGATCACACCCACAGGTTTTTCAGATGTAGTTTTCAAAGCCATACCCGTCGAGCCGGTTTCGGTAATAATATAATGTGGTGATGTCCTTTGTAGTGACATCCCCATTTTTATTTATAATCAATGGTCTGCGAGTATGAAAAATTCCCAGGTTATTCACTCCAAACCGGATCAACTCATCAATATTTTCATGAAACAGATGATCTGAAATCTGGATCTTTCCTGATTTTTCCATATTGAATATTACCTCACGAAGTTTAAGAAAAGAATTTTTAAATTCTGTATACGGTAGGATTAATTCTTCTACCGGGACTCTTAAAAGACTGTATAAATCAAGCTTGGGGTTATTTCTTCTGAACATTTCGAAGGCGACAAATGCGCAAATATGGCTTGAAAATACCCTTGCATTTTTATGAAATTCACGAACAATTTTATCGGCCAGCATTTTGGTATACTCATTTTCGCGCTGAAGATTGACCGTTAATTTACCATTCAGCGTAAAGTAATCTTTTATATTGATCATATGGCCATACTTGTCCATGCTTTTCCCTTCCTCATTCACCTCATTCCCAAATAGATCCATCGGCGTCCCAACCGTCACGGATATATTGGAACCATGAATAAAGAACCTGAACAAAAATCGCAATATTTTAAAAGAAGAAGAGTAGCGGTCAGTCTCCAGGTAATATCTTTCCTGACCTTTCTGGGCAAGATAATCCCTGATCAGCTGAACTGCTTCCAGCACAAAAGTATAATTGATAACCATGGGGACAATAAAGATTTTATTGACTTCTCCCCCATTGGAATTCATGATGTTTATTCTTTGGGTTTCTACGGCGGTACCCAGCAGGCCAAGTTTGAGTTTACTTTCAATCTGTCCGGATCTCGATCGGGTTCCCCCGGGGAAAAACAGGCTGTGACATCCCTTTCGCAAGGCCAGGCTGGAATAGGTTTTCAGGGTTTCAAGATATATCATATTTTTTTTTCTCCGGTCAACCTTATATGCCCCCAGGCTGTTCATGAAATAAGCAAATATTGAAATATTAAACAGATTCAGGCCGGCGCCGTAAATAAACGGAGGCAGTCCCAAGGTATGGATAACCCAGCCAATGGTTATTGAATCAAGATTACTGAAATGGGTCGGTACCATTACAATGGTCCCGATTCTGGCCAGTTTTCTGAGTTTATTCGCTTCACCGCGAATATGAATTTTATCCTGCAAGGTTAAAGGACCTTTGAAAAGCCCTTTTAACCCATGAAAACGTGCCGTATTCAATAATCTTGAAAATCCGACCGTGACCAGGGTCCGGGTGAGACGATATCTTGATTTTTTAAAATTGCCGGAAATTTCATTGACGTAACGGGAAATAATATCCCGCAATAACCGGTCGGTCACGGCTGCAAGATCCTCCCGGTTACTGACCGAGATCCCCACGAGTTGCTTTTTAATATCCGACCAGAAATGAAATTCGTCGTCAGGGTCGATCTTCCAGGGATTTTCCTTGATCCTTAGAATTTCCCTGAACATGGTTAATTCAATTTCCTCTTTCAGTAATTCAGGCGTATTCCGGTTTTCCTTGATAATTTTATAGCTGGTTTCAATTACTTCCTCGATAAATTCTTTCCTGTTCCTTGCCAGTCTCACTACAGGCCAGTCATCAGGGCCCGGTAATATGGGATCGTAAAAAACCTTATCCTTATTAAATTCATTTATTGCCATAAAAATTCATCTATCGGAATCCGTGTTTTGATAATTTAACTCTTTTCTTTAATTCTGAGACTCTGATGATTTCCAGGAAATCTTCAGCCTGAACTGATTCCGGAAAAAATGATTTAATTTTATTTAAACCCCCTTCGGTCCAATACTGAACCCGTATTAAAGAATTCACCGGATCAAAAATATAAATAATATCATCCTCGCCGTACTCCCCCCTGTTTATTTTTTCAAGGATCCCAAAATAATCGAATACGCTTGAATTTTCTTTATTCTCCGCGATAAATTTAATCTCATCCTCTACCGTTACCCCTCCTGTTTTCAGAATAATATAATAATACAGTTCGCTTTGTGAAATTCTCTTCATCCTATTCAGAGAATAATTGATAAATGGCTGAATCCCCGCATTGCTTTGCCTAAACGGATAATAATAAGACTGGTCGGCGGTTATCACTGATAAAACTTTGCTTCCATTCCAGCCCAGGTAAAAAATAACGAGGCCTGCAAAAAGCATCATCGTAACCGGGAACGGGTCAAGTGATAATTCAAAAAATGAAACCAATGTTAAGGGAATGAATATTCCTCCTGCCAGCAAGGGCAAAAGAAGTTTTTTCCTTTCAATCCGTAATCCTTTAATTGATCGATGGTCGAAAATATTTTCCGATTTTCGATGGGATATTTTCAATCGCCGGGAAGTTAGGATACAACAGTTATTTTTATCGCCCTCCCTGGACAAATAACAAATAGCAATGTTTTTTTCTACGCCCTCATCCACGATTCAGGGATATTAAATTCACCGGATAAAAAGTAATCATTAAAATATTATACAGGTCATGCCTTTACGGTTTTTTTATTCTTATAAAATCGTGAAAGAACATACAGAATATGGAAAAATTACGAATAATTGCTGAAATTAACAGGGTATTAGGTTATAACCGTATGTTGCTGCGAAGAATTTCCGTTATCATATGTGTCTTTATTTTCATTTGTGGGAAAGGGCTTTGCCAAATTATTCAACCGGACCGGTATGAAGTGGAGATTGACAATTCCAGCGATATTTACACGATCGTTCCGGCAGGCATGGAAGGCTTACTTTTAATTAAGAGAAAACCGGATGCTACGGAGAAAAACAAAGTCGGCTGGGAATACCTGGTTCTTGATTCGGCACTGAATAAACGACGCGATGACCTGATCTACATCGAATATGATTATGACCTGCGGGGCTATGACTATAATGACCACAAAGTCTATCTTCTTTTCGAGGAACCCGGGAATAACCTTAGCGATTATAAACTTGAAGAATATGACCTTCTTACCGGGGACTTCACTTTTTATAAAATCAAAAGGATCCTGAATATCAATCTGACGGAATTTGAGGTACTCGACCGTAATATCGTCTTCGGGGGCTATATTGGTTTCAGGCCTGCAGTTGTCTTATATTCCATAGACAGCGCCAAGACAAAAGTTCTTCCGGGAATCTTCCAGGAAAAAAGCAAATTGCTTCAACTGGATGTGAATGACGATGAAAAATTGATAACCGTGGTATCCGGTCTTCAGATCCCGGGCAAAAGAGACCAGTCGATTAACATAAAATCGTTCGGGGAAGACGGCATCATGCGCCAGAATTTTACCCTGAACCCGGAAGAAGGGAAAAACCTGATTGACGGACGGATTGTCCATCTCAGCGGACATGTTAATATCGTAGCCGGAACCTATGCCAATCGTCGGACAGACTATTCAAGAGGCATTTTCCTTGCCAGGGTCGACAGCGAAGGAGATAAAAAGATCTATTACTATGATTACGGCGATCTGGAAAACTTTTTTAATTACATGAAGGCAAAAAGACAGGAAAAAATTAAGGATAAAATTAAAAGGAAAAAAATAAAGGGCGAAAAGGCACGCTTCAGTTACCGTCTGCTAGTCCATAATATCGTAGAATATAAGGGAAATTATGTACTCATCGGGGAAGCCTACCACCCTCAATACCGGAATTATTCGAATTACGGCTACTGGGAAAATCCATATAACCCGGGGTATTTCAACAATAGTTTTTATAATAACTATTACAATAACTATTACAATAACTACAACAACTATAATAATTATTCCTTTAACGGTTATGCTTACACGCACGCCGTCATCATAGGTTTCGACAAGAAAGGGAGGCTCTTATGGGATAACAGTTTTGAAATTAATGATGTAACTACCTATGAATTAAAGCCACTGGTTCATATCAGTGTAAAATCCGATCGCATTGTTCTGCTTTATAATTATGAAAACGTTATCCGCACCAAAATTATCCAGGGAAATAATGTGTTGGAAGGAAAATCATTTGATGATATCAACCTGAAATTTGCGGATGATGTTTCCAAAGATAATGACACAAAATTCGGGGGTCTGGAACGCTGGTATGATGATACATTTTATGCTTATGGGATTCAAAAAATACGAAATGATAAAGAACCGGGGGTAAAACTCAACCGGAAAGTATTTTTTGTGAATAAAATAATATACTATTAAACATTGTTATTTAAGTTTGTTATGCTAATTTTTGACAGCAAATGCTGATTTTTCACGATGCAGAAAAAGTTATTGTTAAGCAGCCAACAACTCGAGATCACCGTCCAGCGATTATGTCACCAGCTCATTGAAAACCACAGGAAATTTGAAAATACGGTAATAATCGGTCTTCAGCCCCGGGGTATATACCTCGCAAATCGAATTAAGGAAGGGCTTGAAAAGATCCTTAAAAAGGAAGTCTCCCTTGGATTTCTGGATATCACTTTTTACAGGGATGATTTCAGGAGGAGGGAAAAACCAGCCAAAGCCAATGCAACCCATATGCCGTTCATCATCGAAGATAAAAGAGTCGTTCTTATCGATGACGTATTGTTTACCGGACGCAGTGTCAGGGCAGCGCTGGATGCCATGACCGCCTTCGGCCGCCCGCAACAGGTGGAGTTATTAGTGCTGGTGAACCGGAAGTACACAAGGCACCTGCCTATCGAACCTAATTATGTCGGACGAAACGTAAATACCCTGCAGTCCCAGATGGTCATCGTTGAATGGACTGATACAGGAGCAAAAAATGATAGTATCTGGTTAGAAAATAAACCCGGTAACTGATGTCAGAATTAAGTGTCAATCACCTGCTTGGTATAAAAGATCTTAAAAAGACGGATATTGAGCTGATTTTTGAAACTGCCGATTTTTTTAAAGAAGTAATTAACCGGCCGATCAAGAAAGTGCCTTCTCTAAGGGATATTACTATTGCCAATGTATTTTTTGAGAACTCAACAAGAACGCGGATCTCTTTTGAACTGGCTGAGAAGAGATTATCGGCCGACGTGATCAATTTTTCATCCTCGGCAAGCTCAGTCAAAAAAGGAGAAACTTTACTGGATACCATTAACAATATCCTCGCCATGAAAGTGGATATGATTGTCATGCGACATTCCAGTCCCGGTTCTCCGCATTTCCTTGCCAGACACATTAAAGCGAATGTCGTAAATGCGGGAGACGGAACCCATGAACATCCGACACAGGCATTACTGGACTGTTATTCGATCCGGGAAAGGCTGGGACCCTTAAAAGGGATTAAGGTTGCCATCATCGGAGATATTTTACATTCCAGGGTTGCATTATCGAATATTTTCGCGTTAAAAAAGCTTGGCGCTAAAGTTATGGTTAGCGGACCGAACACGCTGATCCCTAAATTTATTCATGACCTGGGTGTAGAAGTGGAACTCGATCTTAAAAAAGCGCTCCAATGGTGCGATGTTGCCAACGTTTTAAGGATTCAGCTCGAGCGGCAACAAATCAAGTATTTCCCCTCGTTAAGGGAATACGCCCTGTATTTTGGGATTAATAAAAAATTGCTTGAGGAAATAGGAAAGCCCATTACGATCATGCACCCCGGGCCTATCAACCGCGGTGTCGAACTGAACAGCGATGTTGCCGACTCGGATTCTGCCATAATCCTGGATCAGGTTGAAAACGGTGTGGCGGTCAGGATGGCTGTCCTTTACTTGCTGGCTTCCAAGAAGAACCCTGTCTGAACTGCACTTTTTACTTAAAGGCAATATTAAAATCTTTTAAATAAATCAAATTACCATTAAATATCTCGCAGAAACACGTGGTATTTAAGGTAATTGGAAAGGATTATAGTGTTACATTTTGAAAATTTATTATTTTTATTCAATTTAGGAAATTGATATTAATGTGTAATTTTCTAAATTTGATAAGCGTTATTAATAAGAATCAATATAAACCTTAAATTAACAACATCATGAGTGATCAGTCTTACCTGAATTTCCTGATTTACTGGAATAAAATAATGGTAATAGGCTCCATTTTGTTCGGCATCGCTGCTTTGGCTGTTTATCTTTATCACCAGTGGAAAATGGCCTCCTTCAAGGAACCCAAAGATAAATATGATTACTTAAGCG
>CAYNCU010000135.1:0-11935 GCA_964395765.1 uncultured Roseivirgaceae bacterium
GCAACCTGGCGGTCAGGGGGAATTATGATAACGGTAGAAAAACAGGGTTGTTCGAAGAATTTTATGAATCCGGAAAAAGAAAAAGGGAATTACATTACAAGGACAATAAAAAAGACGGGAAAGTAACCGTTTACGATGAAGACGGGAAGATAATACAAACGGGTTTTTTTAAGGATGATACGCTGGTGAACAAGCTGGTCCTCTACTACGAGGATGGGAAGATTAAGAGCGAAACCAATTTCAATCGCGGCAAACCCGACGGAAAAGTAATTCAGTATTATCAAAACGGCATCCCCCACGAAATAATCAATTACTCGGATGGAAAACAGAATGGACTGGATATTATTTATTATGAAGACAGCACCATCGCTTCCGAGGCCCAGTATAAAAACGGCTTACTTGACGGGTATTTCAAGACATATTATCCCAACGGACAACTGAAGACTGTTTTTGAAAATGAAGCCGGCAATCATAATGGTGAATTCATGAAATACAGCGAGAAGGGAATATTGATTGCCGATGGTTTTTACAAAGACGGCAAAATGAGCGGAGTATCTAAAACGTTTTATAACTCAGGCAAAATAAATTCTGTAAATAATTTTATCGAAGGTTACCTGGTCGGTGAAAGCCTTTTCTATTCCGAAGCCGGGTGGGTTGAAAAAAAAATAAAATACGGGAATCAGGAAAAGGATAGAAACATTCTTGAATTATTTTCGGATGGAACCACCCGGGCAGAAAAATATTATCGTAGCGGTAAGGAAGAAGGCACGTGGAAATATTATTATAAAAACGGAAATGACAGCCTGGTTGAAAATTATAACCTGGGCAAGAAAAACGGGCTGACGAGTTATTATGATAAAAAAGGACGCCTTACAAAAGAGGAGCCTTACGTATACGGGCTGATCACGGGAACCGTCAATACTTATTTTCCCTCGGGGAAAATTCATACCGCCATTGATTACAAAGCGGACCGTAAACACGGTAAATACATCCTGAATTACGAAAGCGGATCCCCCGAAATTACAGGGAATTATACGGCCAACCGTAAAACCGGGGAGTGGATCCATTATAACCACAACGGAGTAGCCGATAAAAAAGAAATTTACCAGAATAACAAATTAATAAAGGAGCTGAAGCTTCGTTAGCGCACCAGGCATTTCTGCCCTATATCATTGCCGGAATATTGATAATAATTTTATTGGCCAGCTTCTATCAGGATTTTAATGAAGAATTTTTATAAATATCCTTTGCATGACTTGGCGAGTAAACCTTTATAATTAATTTAGCGATTATTTTACTTAAAATCACGAGAGATATATGATAGAAGGAATTAAGCAAACCAATTTTAACCTCCCGGGGCAGACTGAAGTTTATCATGGAAAGGTAAGGGATGTATACACCGTCGGTAACCGCTTAATTATGGTCGCCACGGACAGGATCTCGGCATTTGACGTAGTACTCCCCCGTCCGATACCTTATAAAGGCCAGATATTAAACCAACTGGCGGCCCGTTCATTGCAGGCTACCGGAGATATTGTTCCCAACTGGCTCGAGGCTATACCCGATCCTAATGTTTCAATCGGGAAAAAATGCAAGCCATTCGCGGTAGAAATGGTAATCCGCGGTTACCTCGTCGGGCACGCCTGGCGGGAATACAAGGAAGGGAAGCGAAGCCTGAGCGGCGCCCCGATGCCGGACGGGCTAAAAGAAAATGATCCTTTTCCGGAACCCATCATTACCCCGACAACCAAGGCCGAAGTCGGGCATGATATTGATATATCCAGGGAGGAAATAATAAAACGGGGTCTGGTCGATAAGGCTACTTATGAAAAATTGGAAGATTATACATACAGGCTTTTTGCCCGCGGCAGTGAAATGGCCCTTAAGCAGAAACTCATCCTGGCTGATACAAAATATGAATTCGGGATTTTTGATAACAAAATCATACTGATCGATGAAATCCATACTCCTGACTCCTCCCGCTATTTCTATGCTCAAGGTTTTGACGAACGCCAGAAAAAAGGCGAAGCCCAGAAACAACTTTCAAAGGAATTTGTAAGGCAATGGCTGATTTCAAATGGCTTTCAGGGAAAAGAAGGGCAGAAAGTTCCGGAAATGACGGATGAAATTGTCAACTCCATTACCGACCGTTATATTGAATTGTTTGAAAATTTTGCCGGCGAAAAATTCGTAAAAGCTGAATATGAAGGGCATTTGGATAGAATTAATAAAAATATCCTTAAATTGCTTTCGTAATTTATTCCTGATTGATTATGAAATATTCCGTTGACAAACAGGAAAAATATTGTGTTATTCGATTACATGAGGAAAAACTCGATTCCGTGCTGGCCCCCATGTTGAAATCCGAATTGGTAACACTCAATGCCGAAGGGGTGGAAAATGTTATTCTTGATCTTTCGGAAGTAAGGTACACGGATTCTTCAGGGCTGAGCGCTATTCTGGTCGGTAACAGGGTATTCAATAACGGTTCGGGATTTTTTATCCTGGCTGCGGTCACGGATCATGTTATGAAATTAATAAGGATCTCACAATTGGATTCTGTCCTGAATATTGCCGCTTCGGTTGAGGAAGCAATTGATGCTATCCAGGAAGCTGATGTAGACAATGATAATGATACGGAGGAAAAGGATCAGGAAAATTGATTTTCAGGCTCAAAATACTCGGGGCAAATTCAGCCGCTCCGGCCTTTAACCGAAACCAGACTTCACAGGTTTTCCAGGCAGGGGAAACTTACTTCCTCATCGACTGCGGGGAAGGCACGCAGATACGGCTGATGAAATCCGGGGTTAAAATCAGTAAAATCGACCACATACTGATCAGCCACCTGCATGGTGATCATTTTTTCGGGTTGATTGGTTTGATTTCGACCATGCACCTGTTCGGCAGAACCAAATCCCTTACCATCTATTGCCCGGCCCCATTGAAGGAAATTATTGACGTTCAGTTCAGGCATACCGATACAAGATTGAATTTTAATATTGAATACCTGTTTACCGACCAAACGGACAACGACTTGCTATTCGATAATAAAGAGGTATCAGTTTTTAAATTTCCCCTGGAACACAGCATTTTCTGCACCGGTTTTTTATTCAGGGAAAAAAATAAAAAGCGTAAAATTATTAAAGGTAAAATTCCTTCCGGCCTTCCGGTAGAAGATTATGCCCGCCTTAAGGAAGGCCTCGACATCCTGGACGAAAACGGCAAAATACGCTATAGCAATTCGGAATATACCCTGCCCCCGGAGCCCCCCCGGAGTTATGCTTATTGTTCCGATACGCGTTATAAGGAATCGATTGTGGAAAACATTAAAGGCGTTAATCTGTTATACCATGAAGCCACTTTTGGAAGCGACATGGAAACCAGGGCCAGTGAAACTTTTCATTCCACCGCAAAACAAGCCGCTACGATTGCCAGTAAAGCTGAAGCCGCGCATTTGCTGATCGGTCATTATTCCGTGCGTTATAAGGACCTGGAAGTTTTGCTGAATGAAGCCCGTAGCGTATTTCCTGCCACCGACCTGGCGGTGGAAGGCGATACTTACAACCTGGAAAGCAAACCCTCCGGCAAGTGAAGGATACGAGGATTATAAAAGATAAAAAAACCAATCTCTTCGTAATTCTCAGTGGAATTTTTCTCACCAACGCGATCCTGGCTGAAATGATCGGGGTTAAGATATTTTCGATTGAAAATACGCTGGGATTTGCCCCTGTCCATTTCAGGTTCCTGATGGACACCCCGCTGGATTTTAATATTACAGCCGGCGATGTAATTTGGCCGATTGTTTTCATCAGCACGGACATCATCAATGAATATTTCGGGAAAAACGGGGTTAAGAAAGTCAGCTTTCTTACCGCCGGCTTTCTTGCCTATATATTCATCATTATTTTCTTTGTAACCAAGCTGGCGCCGGCTCCCTTTTGGCTTCAACTTAATTCGCATGACCCCCAGGGAAATTATTTCAACATTAATTACGCCTTTAAAAGCATATTCCGGCAGGGTATGGGAATCATCGTAGGATCATTGACTGCCTTCCTGGCCAGCCAGCTGCTGGATGTTTTTATTTTTCAGAAAGTGAGATTTATTACCGGGTATAAGATGATCTGGTTGCGGGCTACCGGTTCAACCATCGTTTCACAACTGATTGATACATTTATTGTCCTGACAATCGCCTTTTACCTTTTCGGGAACTGGTCCCTTGAACAGGTAATATCCGTTGGAATCATGAATTACATTTACAAATTCGTGGTGGCGGTAATTGCCACTCCGCTTTTATATGTGGGCCACTTTTTTATCGACCGCTACCTGGGTAAGGAAGAGGCGGAAAAAATGGCGGATGAAGCGGGGCTCGACCGTTCGTTTTTCTGAGAGAATCAATGTTATTCGTTAATTATTTTCGTTTAAAGTTGTCAAGCACCACGGCAGCGGCAACGGCAACATTTAATGATTCCGCCTTACCGAATTTTGGTATGGATAAACGCCGGTCAACAAGAGCGGAAAGCTCATTGCTGATTCCCTGGGACTCGTTTCCCAATAATATATATCCCCGGGAAGGAAGGCTGGCATTATAAATATTATCGCCGGCAGTAAAGGTTCCGAAAAGAGGGATCTTTTTTTTCCTGAAAGTTTCCTTAAGGTCGCAATAAAAAACTTTTACACGCAGGAATGACCCCATACTGGACTGAATTACCTTGGGGTTAAATATATCGGCTGATTCCTTTGAAAGCAAAAGTTCTTTAATCCCATACCAGTCGGCAATACGAAGCAGGGTCCCGAGGTTTCCCGGGTCACGGATATTTTCCACCGCGAGAACAAGCCGGTTGGCCGGTTCGTAATAATTATCCGTATCCGGAATCCTGACGACGGCCAGGCCCGCATCATTGGAAGAAAGACTTCCCGTTTTTCGTAATAATTCAGTGTCTGCTTCAAATATCTTTGTTTTACTCTTATTTTTGGAGTCAATATAGTGATGTAGAAACTCTGTGGTAGCAAGTACCATTTTAACTTCCCAGGAAGATTGCAATACTTCCGCAAGACTTTTTTCTCCTTCTACAAGGAAAAGTCCTGCTTCTGTCCTATGTTTCTTCGAATGGAGAGATTTTATAAACTTTAATTCCTGCTTTGAGATCATCTCATAATATCTTGAAATTCCTGCGTCCGGGAGTTATCGCCCTGATTATACTTCTTATGATGAGCAGTTGTGTCGGTCTGCGTTATCTTAAGAAGGACCAATACCTCATCTACCAGCAAAAAGTTAAAGGCAATAAGCATATTTCCACCGATGATCTTACCGGGCTTTTCAAGATCAAAAGAAATAAAAGACTGCCCATTATCCCAATTTCACCCTATGTTTATTTTTACCAATGGGGGCTGAAAAATTATAACCTGAAAACCTTGCAGTCTAAACGCGATTCCACGGAAAAATATTACGATACCCTGATCGCAGTAGATTCAACCAATCAAAAGCGAGTGAGCAAGCTGACACGGAAACGAAACAAAAAAGTTGAAAAAATTGACAAGTCCATTCAGGACGGGAATTTCCTCATGCGGCTTGGCGAACCGCCGGCTATTTATGACAGTACGCAGATTGAAGCTACCCGTGAACAGATGAAAGCCTTTCTTTTCAATAAAGGATATTTCCATTCCCGGGTTAAGATCAATACCGAAAAACGGGACCGGCTATGTTTCATCACTTATATCATAACCGAAGGGCCTCCCAAAGTCATTGATTCCATCGTTTACCAGGTCCATAACAGGGTCATGGATTCCCTCCTCGAAGCCACCCGGAAGAATGCCTATATTCAAAAAGGTGAAAATTATGACCAGGATAAATTAGTAAGTGAACAACAGAGAATTGAACAGCTTTTCCAGGACAATGGGTTTTATGATTTTACACGCCAGTATATAACCTGTACCGTCGATACTACCCTGCTGGGCGATGACAGGATTGCCCTTGCCTTTGAAATCCAAAAACCGGAAAGAGCATCGGATTATAAAATCTTCAGGATCGATTCCGTGATTTTTACAACCGATGTTACCAACACCCTGGCCAATTATAAACGATATTCGGAATCGTACAACGGAATTACCTACCGGTTCATGACCAATGCCTATTCCAAACGCATTCTGGACCGGCGTGTGTTTATTTACCCGGGTCAATTATACAGCAGGAATAATACCATTGAAACCCAACGCCAGTTGCTTAACCTGGATAATTTCAAATTCGTCAATATCAATTATGACACCACCGGGGAAAAATTCATTGCCAACATTTTTACAAGCCCCCTCACCAAGTACCAGGAAACGAATGAGATCGGCCTGGAAGTTACACAGGGATTTCCCGGTCCGTTTTATGATCTTTCCCTCAAGGTAAGAAATGTCTTTGGCGGTCTGGAAAACCTGGAGATCTCAGGACGCGTCGGTTATGAAGGAGTGGCTTCGGCCGCCAACCCGACTAAAATTTATTCCAGCACTGAAGCCGGTGGCCAGTTCAACCTGATATTTCCCCAATTTATTTTACCGATAAGCAACCATGCCAAATCCCGCCTTGGCCAGTTTAACCCGAAGACAAACATTACTTCAGGTTATTCCTATACCAACCGGCCTGAGTATAAAAGATCGGACCTGAACGCCCATATTTATTACACCTGGCAAAATGGTCTGAAGAAATTATACAATGCAAGCCTCGAAGACATCAGCCTTATCAAATCATCCCTTGATCCTGCTTTTCAGCATGAGTTGGATACCCTGCGGGATGAAGGAAATAACCTCTGGAGAACCTTTAAGCCTTCGCTGGTTTTATCTTCCAATTTTTCAATTACCAATAACTATAACTATAACCAATTCAGCGTATCCCGGCCGAAATCAGGGGCATTCTGGAGAAATTACATTGAAACAGGAGGAACGATGCTTAATTTCTTCAAGATCAATTACCTGGATTCCTCAGGTCTGGAATTGTACAAGTATATAAAATTCAGTACCGATTACAGGAAATATACCAGCCTGACACCCTCTACCCAATTTGCCTTCAGGGCCAATTTAGGGATTGCCAAATCTTATGCTCCTAATGGTGTTTTGCCTTATGAAAGATACTTTTTTGCCGGTGGTAGTAACAGCATCCGGGCCTGGCGACCGAGACGATTGGGCCCCGGTTCCTTTTTCCCGCAGGATGATAACGGAGCCTACACCGATAAATACGAACAGCCCGGCGAATTACTGATTCAAACCAGTGCCGAAATCAGGACAAAAATCGTCAAGTTCATCCAGGGAGCAGCATTTGTGGATGCAGGAAATATCTGGATGCTGGAAAAGGATGCGAATCGGCCGGGGGCTGAATTTGATATCAACCGTTTTTACAAAGAAATAGCAGTAGGGGCCGGACTGGGATTACGATTCGACTTCACCTTCCTGCTGCTTCGCTTTGATCTCGGATTCAAGGTTTATAACCCTGCCCTTCCCCCGGAGATCCGGTTCATCGGAAACCAGTTAAAAGCAAACCTGACTGCCATTCAGGAAAAATACGGTTATTCGGATCTGAGCAAACTCAATTCCTTGAATTATCTTTCCGTTCTTAACCTGGCTATCGGTTATCCTTTCTGATATACGGATTTCCCGGTTATCTTTGATCCCATGAAGTTTTTAAGGCCTTAAAATTTAAATTATGATGCATTGGCTGGTTGAAGCGGATAAATCGGTTTTCCTTTTCTTTAACGGCTTACACAATCATTTCTTTGACATCCTGATGGCCTGGATTTCCAATAAATTCACATGGTTTCCGTTTTACGCAGTGCTCATTATTTGGTTAATCGTCAAATACAAACTAAAAGGCCTGATCCTTGTCCTCATGATTGTATTGGTCATTATTTTATGCGACCAGGTAACCTCCTCCTTTATGAAGCCTTTTTTTGCCAGGTTGAGGCCCTGCCATGACCCTGAAATTGAGAGCCGTGTGCATGTAGTGGGTTCATGCGGAGGTTTGTATGGATTCGCCTCTTCGCATGCTGCTAACGCATTCGGTCTGGTGATGTTTCTTTATTTGATTTTCAGGAAAATCATTCGCAATACGGCTTATCTTTTTATCTGGGCTTTCATGATTGCCTACAGCCGGGTTTATGTTGGTGTCCATTTTACAGGCGATGTGGCAGCCGGTGCCTTGACAGGATGTCTTTTCGCCTTCCTTATTTATGCATTATATCTTAAATTCCCGGATCGGCATAAGATTGAGCCGGAAGTATATTGAATTTATTATTGCTAATAATTCAATATCGCCGGAGAATTTTTTAATTTATGAATGCCAGGCAGAACATAAAATATGGAGAAAAACCTTGTAGATAATTACCGGCACCGGGGATTAAGACGTCGGCTTGTACAGCAGGTCAGGGATAAGGGCATTACGGATGAAACTGTTCTTGCTGCGCTGGAAAAGGTACCACGTCATTATTTCTTTGACCAGGCATTCCTGGAACATGCCTACCAGGATAAAGCTTTTCCCATCGGGGAAGGCCAGACTATTTCACAGCCTTATACCGTCGCCTTTCAGACCCAGCTTTGCAAGATAAAACCCGGTGACAAGGTAATGGAAATCGGCACGGGGTCCGGATACCAGGCCTGTATCTTACTGGAATTAGGGGCAGAGGTATATTCCATTGAATTTAATAAGATATTATTCGATAAGGCAAAGTTATTTTTATCTAAAATGGGGTATCATCCGTACCTGTTTCACGGTGACGGTACCAAAGGCATCCCTCCTTTCGCCCCCTTCGACAAGATCCTGGTAACGGCGGGCGCCCCTTCAGTGCCGAAAATCCTGATCGAACAACTTAAAACAGGTGGTATTATTGTGATTCCCGTCGGGGACAACCAGCTTCAGCAAATGGTGAGGCTGGTAAAAAAAAGCCCGAAAAAGATTGCAAAGGAATCCTTTGATTATTTTAGTTTCGTTCCCTTGCTGGGAGAACACGGATGGAAAAAAAATAAATGAATTATGGAAAGGATAAAAAAACTTGTGAGGGAATCGCTGGTCATCCGCACGGAATTATTGTTTCCCAACGATACCAATATGCTGAATACCATGATGGGCGGCCGTCTGATGCACTGGATGGATATTGTAGGCGCCATTTCCGCTCAAAAACATTCCAACAGCCTCGTGGTGACCGCATCGGTGGATAATATTTCTTTTCGTAATCCGATTCATCTTGGCCAGGTGGTTACCCTCCAGGCCCAGGTAACGAGGGCCTTCAATACCTCCATGGAAGTTTACATTAATGTGACCGCAGAAGACATTCCGCGGAACATAAAATTTGAAAGCAACTCCGCATTCTTCACTTTCGTTGCCATCGACCGGAACCTGAAGCCGGTAAAAGTTCCCGAAATTACCCCGGAAACCGAAGAGGAAATTGAATTGTTTAACGGGGCTCAACGACGGAGGGAATTACGGCTTATACTTGCCAAACGCATGAAGCCCGGGGATGCCACCGATCTTCAATCCATTCTGAAACTATAAAAAGGAAAATTTATGGTTACCGATTATTCATTTATCCGCTTTTTATACGATGAAGAAATTTACCGGATCAGTCCGCCCAGAAAAACAGAAACGGTAACCTTCCGGGGCGCCGTCATCTTCGTGGAATACCCGGGAATTGCCACCCTGCCCACCAAGGAGAAAATGCTTCTTAATAAAATCCTCGAAGCTGTCAGCCTGAAACCGGTACAGGTAAGCATCGTAAATTTATCGGAATTCAGCAACCGCATCTCCGCAAGGGCCAATATCCGATTTGAAAATGCCAAGGTGATTTTTTTTACCGGCAAGATCCCTTTGTTGATCAAATCGGCTGACATTAAGAATCGTTATGAAGTTATTGAGGAAGCCAATAGCGAGTTTCTTCTTGCCGATCCGCTCGAAATCATCGACCAGGATAAAAACCTCAAGAAAATGCTTTGGGATGTGCTTCAGCAATTGTTCCCGCTTACCTGAATAATTTCGACAATCGGTTGTTACTAATCCTGATCGTCCGGCGCTCCTTCGGAAGACTCAAATGAAAGCCCGAGACTTTCGATTCCTGATTTTCTGATTTTTGAATCATCAGGAACCGAACAACTGAGCGAGTTTATCATCAAGCGCCTCTCCTCGCAGGTTTTTATCAATGATTTTGCCGCTTTTATCGATCAGGTAAGTAGCGGGGATGGCATTAATATTATAGTCCTTCGCGGCTTGCGAATTAAAATATTTCAGATCGGAAACCTGTTTCCACTTCATACCATCATCCTTGATTGCCTTGACCCAATCCTCCTTTTTCCTATCCAGGGAAACCCCGAGGATCTCGAAATCTTTTCCCCCGTATTTCTGGTACATCTTCACTACATTCGGGATCTCTCTCCGGCAGGGTCCGCACCAGGCAGCCCAAAAATCGATCAGTACATATTTCCCACGCAGGGAAGACAGTTTAACGATATTTCCATCGGGGTCAGGTAATGCAATTTCCGGCGCCATTGATCCGACGGAAAGGTTCCTGATCTGGTTGATTTTGTCAATAAAATCTTTCTTGATTTTGTAATCGGGAATATTTTTATCGATTACCTTGGCGACACTGTCAACAAAATCAAAATCATTGTCAATGTCAAGGTAATTGACCGCCTGAAGAAGTGCCAGGGATGTACCCATATCCCTGATTTTCTGCTTTTCCAATTTGTTCAGTTCAACCTGTTTACCGGCATATTCTTTTTGAAGGTCGGTCATTTTCTGTTTGTCATTTTTGTTGTAGGCATCCCTGTATTCATCATCCAGTTTCTGTGCATCATTGTTAAAGTTTTGTACCAGTTGATTAATACCGGCAAGCTGGTCCATAACCGGTGAACCTTTTATTTCATACCAGCCATTCGCTGAGTTGCCATCCACATTCACGACGATGTCGGTATCTCCGAATAATAAGGGTATAAACTGGGTTTGGTAGAAATTCAGTCGGTAATAACCCGGCTCCCTGGGTTTAAAGGTTGAATAATAGGTACCGTCGGGATTGACGGTAAGCGTATCGACAACCACCAGTTTGGAACCGTCAATCTGTTCGAGGGTCACATTTCCTACTCCTACATGATTGATTTTACCTTTGATCGTTTCCTCTTCGTTTTTATTTCTTTTATCGCCTGAACAGGAGAAGACTGTCAGGGCTAAAAGAAGGGTTAATATCTGCCGCATTTTTAATCTCATTTTAATTACATGCAATTTTACAATTTTATTGCCATATACCGCTGTTTTGCTCATCACACTTTTATAACTTTTTTATAACGGGAATTGTTGAGTCGCGGACTTGTTAAAATGGGGAACCGGGGAATCGGGAATTCGGGGAACCGGGGAGCCTTTAGCTATCGAATAAGCTAAATGATCTTGTTTTTTTCTCCGGCAACACGCTATGCGGCGTCAGGGTTTGGCGATCACACTTTTTCCAGGAATTCGGCTGCTTTCAGCAGCGCGGATTTCAGGCCTTCCGCTTTCTTACCTCCGGCGGTAGCATAAAAAGGCTGTCCTCCTCCCCCTCCTGAAATCTCTTTGGCCAATTCCCTGACAATACCTGAAGCATCCATTTGTTTTTCCTTCACCAGCGATTCGGATAGCATTACCGTAAGTTGCGGCTTGCCTTTGTTCAGATTTCCCAACACCAGGTATAAAGGATCGACCTGCTGCTTGATCTGAAACGCCAGGTTCTTAACGGTGGAAGGGTCCTGTTCACCGATATCATCAATGATGTAATGTATTCCATCAACCAATTTTGATTTCCTGATCAATTCCTCTTTCAGGTCACCGGCTTTTTCCGATTTCAGTTTATCAAGTTCCCTGACCAGGTTGTCCTTTTCATCCAGCAGGTGCCGAACGGCTTCAACAACATCATGCGGGCCCTTAAGGGAACTATTTACACTGTCAAGT
>CAYNCU010000136.1:0-619 GCA_964395765.1 uncultured Roseivirgaceae bacterium
TACTTTACCGTGTCTTGTACAAGAAAATGTCAGTGCCCGAAGCCGAGCCGGATTTACAAGCCATCTGGAAGCCGGATGAGGTATGGGGCAGGTTTATTGCGACTCAGATGGAAGGTAAAGCACATCCAGATACTCTTTAGTGGAGGTAAGACCAAAGAATGTCAATTCGTAATGAATCGGGAAATTTAGAAACAAGGGTGCGGTACGAAAAATGTTTGAGGATTATAAAAGGAAATTAAATTTTCGATATTTGATTTTTGATTTCTGATTGATTTCTGATCTGCATGATCCTGCAAAGGACCTGATGTTATTCCTGCAAATAAGGTTAACACGTTTGTATGAAATACGGGGATTATCCTTGATTTTTATCTGAAAAACGATATAAGGATAATTTATTATAATGACCCAAATATTTTTATATCTTTTTAAAAGAGCTGGTTTATTTAGTTAATATTGCGTGCTGATTATGACCGATTAATTAAGTTTAATTAAACAGAGGGTTGGCGGAGTGGTCGAACGCGGCGGTCTTGAAAACCGTTGTCCCCTTGTGGGACCGGGGGTTCGAATCCCTCACCCTCTGCAACGCATAAAGCCTGGCACAAATTGCCGGGCTTTATTA
>CAYNCU010000136.1:719-11925 GCA_964395765.1 uncultured Roseivirgaceae bacterium
GGCTTTATGCGTTGACAATCCTCCAAAAGGGATCAGCGAAGCTAATCCCTCACCCTCTGCAACGCATAAAGCCTGGCACAAATTGCCGGGCTTTATTATTTGCAGGAGGCCTGACGAAGTCAAAGGCCGAGTGAAAATAATAAAGAACCTCTGAACGAAGTGAAGAAGGCTTTATGCGTTGACAATCCTCCAAAAGGGATCAGCGAAGCTAATCCCTCACCCCCTGCTTTTCAGACATTGATTGAATTAAAAATCAGAATTTATTTTTTCAACCTCACATACTTCTCAATATTGAGCCGGTTAACCCCGGCATCGGCAACTTTTTCAATGCCCTTTTGAACCAGCGTGTCATTTTTTATTGAAATAGTAAATGCAAAATCATTGCCTTCCCATTCCCTGGCACTGCAATATTCAAGGTGCTCGGTATACAGGCTGTCTTTAAGCGAATAACTTCCGCCTCCTGAAGTATAGGATGCCGATGATCCTTTCCCGTGTGACAGATCGTGCTGTAAAAAGGCAAAATGCGTAGCATTGATAATTTTAATAAAAGACAAATTCCGGGTATAATCGGTAACAGTAGTATCACCGTTTTCAATTAAGGTGCCGGAGAGAAGTTTCCAGGTTCCTACAATCGGAATGCGAGATGCTTGTATCTCACTATACCGGCTTTCATTGTGGCAGGAAACCAAAATAGAAAAAATGATTATTAATATAGCCTTCATTTTATAAGTGTTTTTTAGTCGATACTTTTTTTCTGCCCGAAATTGTGATCCGGTATTACTACCACCATCCAGGGTGCATTTCCCGAAATTATCCTGCAATGCCATTGAACGGTAGTAATTTCTCCGTGTTTAAGTGTAAGTTTCTTGTCAGGATCAGGAACAGCAAGGTTGTCCGATCGAATATTGAAATTGTGAGCCCCATACCCTCCGGCATGTAAGGTAACTTTAATTTCATTGTTCTTACCAATCGATGACGAAAGATAATAACTGAAAAAATGACCAGGTCTGAAATCCAGGGAATAATTTTCCGCCGGAAGGAAACTACACGTATCGGTCATATCGTCGCATTGAATTAAATATTTTCCCTGCGGAAGGCTGACCTTAAATTCTCCGGCAGTGACATCCGGTTCAATGTTAGTAATTACCCCGGAAACAAGATTTTGAAATTTAACGGTTGAAGATGCTTTCCCACTCACTAATGGCTGACCGTACAGATCCTTCATCAGCCAAATCCAGCAGGCAACCGGGTGGACCCATACTTCCTTGTAAGTCCAGGTGCTTTGCACCGGCCAGTAGGGGATATCCGAATCACCATGGCTTTGGATACCGACGGGCAGGGCTCCGACTATATTTCCGGATAAGGGGGAATACAAAGGGGTATAATCATAACCTTCGCCATACATGGTGCTTTGTGCAAATGGATTTTTTCCTGTGATCCAATCCATCTGCTCTTCTGCCAGTTTTAAAGAAGAAGGATCATTGCATAGTCGGGCGGCAGTTGCTAAGGCCAGCGCTTTCGTAAGCAGGGTTCCATAATGCCCGCGGTAATCCATCCAAACCGGGAAGATCCTGAGGTAATGCCCGGAGCCGAGAGGGATGCCTGATAATACCTGGTTCCTGAATGATTCCCGCCTGCTTTCCGGAGCTAGCAGGTATTCTTTATCCGTATAGACGGATGCGGGCAAAATGTCATATGGTTTAGTATATTCAGCAGTAGCCTTCAGGTATTTTGAATAAAGTGCAACGGTTGAGTACCATTTCATCCAGTCGGGATGATCGGGTAATGCCCGGCATAATGCTGCAAGGGCCATAATGGGTGCCTGGTCGCGTCCGCGGTGTACATAATGTAATATGTTTTTTTTATCCGGGCCGGTATAAAAAAATCCTGTCAGAGACGGATCCCAGGCCGGGTATTCCCGTTGTTGGGAATCAACAATAATATTTGCCCAATTGGCGGCTTTGTCAAGGTAAGTTTTGTCACCGGTGGCTTCCCAAAGGTTAACCGCGGCAATAATCCCGTCGGAAGCGAGTTCATGCCTTACATTATTGGAATCGAAAGTCCCGCGAAAAACATCTGTCGATTCTTTTATTGCTGCCGAATCGAATCCTGTAACTGCAAAACGCCAGTCTTCTTTTGCCATGGCCAGGGAATAGGAGGCTATCCTGGGGTCTTCATCCTGAAGCACACGAAAAGCCAGCGCTTCCGCTGCAGCGGCAATAAAATGATCCGTCGGAGTGTTTCGCGCTGTTGAAGAAACATCGTCAAAATCCCCGATGATACCGTCCGTTCTCCGGCTGCTGATGGATCCGCCATTTCGATAACCATCATGGAAACTCGTTTTAAGAATCCAGTCCAGGCCCCATCTCGCCTCTTCAACAAGCCTGCCGTATAATTCGGGATCGTAATTCCTTTTTTTCAGGCTTTCAGCAAGACTGAACATCGCGTATACCGCTTCCCCGGTATTTTCAAGCCCTTGGGTAAGGTCCCCGGCATCATGCCAACCCCCGTTAATGATTATAGATTTGCCGTTATGGTTACAGGTCCAGTCACGGTGACACACTCCATGCACTCCCGGGATGGCCATTCCACATCTTTCACAGTAGAAAAAATTCAGGGCTTTTAGGATCGTTTCCCGCCCGGCATTTTTCCGGATGACAAACGGATGGGTTTGAACATTTCCCGCTTCAAGAATATAGGTGCCTTCTTTCTGAAATTCAGAAAAATCCATTTTCTCGAAGGAGCCCAGAACGGAGGTGGTTATTTCAACCGGTTTGGTAAAAACAGTTTTGTTGTTTTGCTGGTCAATCAGCTTAAATTCCGACCCTTCAAGGTCATTGGCAATGGCAAATTTGCCAGCACCGACTTCATATCCCGCCTGGTTATAAGAAATCCTCCCCGGCCATACCTTCCAGCCTTCGATATAATCCGGTTCGACCTTTTGTAATTCGAGATCATCGAAAAAATACGTTGCCGTATCAGAAGCCTCAGGTTCGTTGCCCGCCAGGTAATAGGAAATTTCAAAAGCCGTAATCCTGTCCCGGACAACATTACCGATTTCCCACACCACGTGATTCCACTCATGATTTTTGAGAATAATCGATGTTTCCCCTTCCTGTCCGTAGGGAGCCGGCAGTTTTACCTTCCCGTCATTATAAAGTCTCAACTCCAGCCAGTTCACATAAAATCCGGGATTATCGGGAAATATCCATACTGAAATGCGGTTAGAGCCGGTCCAGTCTTCATGGTCAAATATCCTTCTTACCCCTGCGGTACCCCAGCCCCGTCCACTGGTTGGCCCCGGCCGGTTAAGTTTGGTGGGGATTCGGATCTTCAGCGCATGGCTTTTACTGTGATATCTTTCTCCGGTTATCAACATTTGGGTTATTACGCTATCTATTTCTTCAGATTTCACGTTTTTCCTCGCATCGACTACCTGTTGGGCACCATTGGTAAAGGGCTGCCAGTGATCCGGCTTTTCCATATCGTCCAATACCCTGCTGTCGAGGACTTTTTTATTGAGCCATCGATAAGCGGCAGATTGATTAAAATCCCCGACCAGTGGTTGCTTTACGGTATCCAGGGATAACAATAAAAGCGCGGGAATTAAAAGAAGGAATCGCATCTGAAATTTTTTAAACACGAACAAAAACAAAAACAACGAAATATCTTACGGGAATATAAATCAATTCTTTAAATTATTGTTGTCAACTTTATTTTTTTACCGGATTAAAGAGCAATGAATGTTTATAAAAAATTTTTCCGGCTAAAGGATAGCCGGATCAGGAAACGACCCCTGGCCGTTTTTTGCAACCATACTTCCTTCGATTTTTCTGCCGGCGAATATTTTATTCGGGCATTGGCAAAGGAGGCGCAATTAAAGAAGGTATTTGTTCCTGAACATGGATTCTTTGCGGAATTGCAGGACCAGGTACCTGTGGAGAAGACCGATCAGTATAATATATTATCGCCGGGGACAAGATTCGTCTCCCTGTATAACGGAAAGGCGGGAAAAGATAAAAAGCCACCTGGTTACTGAAGAAAATTATTGGATTGAAACAGGTTCTGAATATTTATTATATAATGAGAAATTATCAACGTGTAAACCGACTTGAGGTCTCCTTTTATTAAGGTTCTTAATTGCCATGAGGTTCCATATCCGGAAGGTCCTCATTCAAAATAAGAAACCGGTGAAACCAATTATTTACCTGTTGCATTACTTCCTCCCGGTGTTCAGAAATTCCGTGATCGGAACCTTCAAACATTATCAGCCGGTAGGGGATTTTATATTTATTAAATTGTTTTGCAAGTGCAAGCGATTGATTGGGATTTACCCTCCAGTCCGCTGTACCTTGTACTAATAAAAGAGGTACATTTTTGGGAAATTTTTCCGCCCATCGCACAGCCGACCTCTTTGTTAACTCCTCTTCCTTATGCATAGGATAATCAGGGATAAGTTGAGCAAGCACACTTTCTTCAAGCGCTGGCCGGTCATTGATAAAACTAAACAGATCCGATAATCCACCTATGGTCGCGGCTGCCTTTACCTTATGCGTCCGTGTAAGTGCGAGGTACGTTTCCATACCGCCACGGCTAATACCGAACATGCCGATTTTTCCGGTGTCGGCTTCCTCAATTTCACCGGCCACGTCAATGAGGTTTATGACATCATCAACGTCCGCACCCCCGAATTCTTCGTTCCCTTCGCTCCCGGAATTGCCACGATACTGACTGGCAAGAACAACATATCCCCGGCTGGCTATTAAACCCAGAATAGTAAGGCCGGCGCCGATGGTGAGCCTGCCATATTCACGATTACCTCCACGATTAAAAATTATTACCGGATAATTCCCGTTTGATTTAGGTTTAACCAGCAGTCCATTGACCTTTAAATCATCGCTGAGGTACGTTATTTTATAAACTTCAATATTGTCAATATAACTGAATCGTTTTTTAAGAATTCCTTTTGCAGCATCGTCGTAAATCATCCCGGCAACAGGCAAGCCGGAATAGTTTTCCACAAGTTCTTTTTTAATCAACAAGTGATTCTGTGAAAATGCGGATTCAAAAATCAACAAAAATGACGCCAGCCCTAATAATCGTTTCATAGTACTTCCATGACTTAAGGTTAATGATATTTTTAATTATAAAATTGAAAGCCCGGACTTCCCTCTGAAAGGAAACAATAGCTAACGAATCAAAGTCAAACGGGCTAACTTGTTGCTTACAAATTAATAATTATTTATATATGCACAAATCTTTATGAAAAAAATATAAGGTTAAAAATAATAGTTGGGATTGATTTCGGTGATTGTATTGTCAGGTAATATTTATTCCAAATCAGCGATCCTAGGCCTCTCCATGTTAATTCACATATTCTTCGTGATTCGCCCTGTCGATACTTGCATTGATCTCAAATCCGACCAGTGGTTGCTTTACGGTATCCAGGGATAACAATAAAAGCGCGGGAATTAAAAGAAGGAATCGCATCTGAAATTTTTTAAACACGAACAAAAACAAAAACAACGAAATATCTTACGGGAATATAAATCAATTCTTTAAATTATTGTTGTCAACTTTATTTTTTTACCGGATTAAAGAGCAATGAATGTTTATAAAAAATTTTTCCGGCTAAAGGATAGCCGGATCAGGAAACGACCCCTGGCCGTTTTTTGCAACCATACTTCCTTCGATTTTTCTGCCGGCGAATATTTTATTCGGGCATTGGCAAAGGAGGCGCAATTAAAGAAGGTATTTGTTCCTGAACATGGATTCTTTGCGGAATTGCAGGACCAGGTACCTGTGGAGAAGACCGATCAGTATAATATATTATCGCCGGGGACAAGATTCGTCTCCCTGTATAACGGAAAGACGGGAAAATTATATCCACTGATAAAAAAAGAACTGTTGAATATCGATTCACTCGTTATCGATATTCAGGATATCGGTTCAAGATATTTTACCTATTTGAATTTGATCTTTGAGATTTTCAATGTTATAAAAGAAGAAGGAATTGAAATCGATGTCTATGTGATCGACCGGCCCAATCCCGCCGGACGACAAGTGGAAGGAACCATTTTGAAAAAGGAATTTTCTTCTTTTATCGGCCTTGAAGGATTACCTCACCGGCACGGACTAACAATGGGGGAGTTATGTTTTTTTATCAGGGAAAGTAGGCACGGCACATTCCCTATTAAAATCATAAGGCATGAAAACGACAATTCCAGCATGTTTACTATTTTGCCCTCACCCAATATGACAGGTTTAAACGCCGTGAAACTTTACACGGGGATGTGTTTGTTTGAAGGCACCAATGTGAGCGAGGGCAGGGGCACAACAAGGCCTTTTGAAATATTTGGAGCACCCTTCATGAAATTCGTTTTTTCGGATTGGGTGAGGGAGTTCAATAAAAAATTCACGAATATAATCCTGAGACCTGTTATTTTCCGACCGGCCTTTCACAAATACCAAGATCAATTATGTTACGGTTGCCAGGTACATTTAAAGAATGAAAATTTTCATTCCCTGTTCCTTGGCCTGAACCTGGTCCGGTCGGTAAAAGAAATGTGTGAAAAAGATTTTAAATTCTTGAAAGGGCCCTATGAATCCGGTTCCGACAAGCCGGCCTTGGAACTGCTCGCGGGCGACCGGGACTTACTTGACTTCATGGCGGGTAAATCCGGCAGGGATAAGATAAAAAGAAAACTGATGGAGGAAGAAGCCGAATGGATCAAAAAGGCCTCCGACTTTCTTTTATACAAAACGAAGCTGAAATCATATTTTAGCTAACTGACAATAACCAATAAACAATATCCAATTTCATTGAGGGGGATCCAAAAATTGAATAATGAAAAAAGAATATTGAATATTGACTTAAATTTCAATTCACATATTCTTCGTGATTCGCCCTGTCAATACATGCATTGATCTCAAATCCGACCAGCAGCATAACGGAAACGAAATACAACCAAACCATGAAGGCGATGATGGCGCCGATAGAACCGTAAAATTTATGGTAGTTCGCAAAATTGGACAGGTAATAGGAAAACCCGTACGAGGTTGCGATGATAAGGAAGGTTGCGATAATGGATCCCGGGTTGAAAAACCGCCAGCGGTCTTCCACGGACGGACCAAAATAATAGATCAATGATACCATCAGTAAAAAGATGATAAATACGGTGATAAACCGGGAAACAATAAGTAAAAGAACGACAGCCTGATCGGTCAGTATGCCAAAATGGATCATATAACGAAGTGCGATCTGCCCTCCGATCAGCAGCCCCATGGCGATTGTCATGACCAGCATGATCATCAGGGTCAGCACCATGGCCACCAGGTAATCCACGATGTAGCCTCTGGTCAATGTCGTTTTATAGAATTTGTTGAATGTGGTCACGATAGCCATCACCCCGTTGGTGGTAAGATATAGTGTAACCAGGGCGCCGATCGATAATAATCCATTCCTGGGAGTGGAGAGGATATCGTTTATAGTATTTTTTACCTGGGCAATGAATGACAGGTTTATTTCGTCGAGGAAATGCATGATGGTATCCTTCAATCCGGGGATAGGAAAATAGGGCAGCAGGGTGAAAAGGAATATGACCCCCGGGAAAATAGCAAGGGTAAAATTATAAGCAACGGCTTTGCCTCTGGTCAGTATTTCATCTTTAAAAAAACTGATAATAAAAATCCTGAGAAACTGGTAAAGCGAAGTTCTTCTTTTACCGAAATGAATACTGTCCAGCCGGTTCGTTATCCGTTCCCAAAAGACTTCAATATTATATTTATCGAGAAATTTCTGGAGTTCTGAAGGCATTAAAAAAATGGTTTTAATATTTCCTGAATATATTCCGGGATTTCCATCGGCCGGCCGGTTTTTATATCAACAAAAACCAGAATTGTATATCCTAAATTAATCAATTTATTTTGTTCATTAAATAATTCATATTCAAATTTTATCCGGGTTCCCGGGTTTTCCCTGATCATCACCACGATTTTTAACAGGTCGTCATACTGCGCCGGCAGGACATATTTCGAGTAATTTTCAAGTACAGGAAGGATAACGCCCCGTTCTTCCATGGATTTATAGGTTAATCCCAGGGAACGTAATGCTTCCACACGGCTAACTTCATAATAGGCTGCGTAATTACCGTAATAGACGTATCCCATTTTATCGGTTTCTGCATACCGGACTCTGATATGGGTTTCAAATGTATACATAATTCTACCTGTAAATTTTTTCTTTATTCAAGGCTGTTGCATACCGCCTGGCGTTATTAAGGTGCACTGCATAGGAATCTGTGAAATTATGATATTCTGAAAAATCAGCTTTGGCACACATATAAATATAGTTTGATTTTGTATAGTTAAGAACTGCGTCGATATACAGGATGTCGGGCATATTGATAGGACCGGGAGGCAAGCCGGGATATTTATATGTATTATAGGGTGAGTCGATTTCCTTTTGTTTTTCAAGGACGCGGTGGATGGAAAAATCCTTGTTTGCAAATACTACCGTGGGATCTGCCTGCAGGGGCATGTTTCTTTTCAGACGGTTAATATATAATCCCGCAATAATGGGAGCCTCTTCTTTATGGTAACATTCCGCCTTAACAATGGAAGCGAGAACCGTAACTTCTTTCGGGGAAAAGCCGATTTCCTCACACTTCTGTTTACGTTCTTCTGTCCAGAAATCGTCGTACTCTTTTTTCATCCTGTCTAAAAGCTGGTTTGGGGTAATTGTCCAGTATACTTCATAAGTATTGGGAATGAACATGTCAATAAAATTTTCATGTTCAAAACCATATTTTTGATAAATGGCGGGACTGTCCAGGTAGGTAATTAATTCAGAAGAATCCATCTCGATCGTATTGCAGATCTTGCCCGGAATTTCATCGAGCATTCTTACATTATTGAAAGTAATCGTTACGGGAGTCTGTTCCCCCGACCTCAGCAATCTGAGCACTGCGCGGTTCGACATATCCGGCTTCAACTGATAATGCCCTGGTTTAATATGCCGGTCATAGCTCATTATTTTGGCGAGGAAGCTGAACGACATCATATCACTCACGATTTTCTTATCGATTAATATTTTCTGAACATCACGGAAGGTCGCTTCGTCCGGGATATTCACATAATTTTTTTCCATGCCGACCAGGAAATTAGGCGAAAATAATACCTGGTAGAAATAAAAGGAAAACGAAGAAACGGCAATGGAAAAAGCCAGTACAATAAATAATTTTTTATTTCCGCTGTTCATAAATTCGAATTAACTTTCAATTGTATTAAATTGAAGCTGATTTCTGCTCTTCATGCTGTAAATAACGTACCATGGCCGGCGAATATATAAAATTACATCACGATAATCCAGGCACTTCAAAAATAGAACATATTGTCAAGGTTTTAAAACAAGGCGGGGTGATCATTTATCCGACGGATACAATTTATGGCCTGGGATGCGATATTTTTAACCATAAAGCAATAGATAAAGTATGCAGGCTTAAAGGGCTGAATCCCGATAAGGTCAATTTGTCCTTTATTTGCTACGACCTGAGTGAAATCTCGAAATATGCTTCTGATGTTTCCCGGCCTGTTTTCAAAATATTGAAAAAATCACTTCCCGGGCCGTTTACCTTTATTTTTAAATCAAGTAGCAGGGCCCCTAAAATGGTCCATACTACAAAAAAAACAGTGGGGATCCGTATCCCTGATAATAAAATACCCAGGGAAATCGTACGGGTATTGGGCAATCCTATTGTCACTACTTCCCTGCACCATGAAGACCAGGTACTGGAATATCAGACTGATCCCGAGCAGATATTTGAACAATTTAAAAATAAGGTCGATATCGTAATCGATGGCGGCCCCGGGAATAATGTACCCTCAACCGTTGTCAGTTGTATTGATGAATCCTTTACTGTGATCCGAAAGGGAATGGGAAATATTGAGCAGTTTATTTGAATGATAAACCGGAGCCAGTTACAGATTTTTTGGCAATAAAATGCCGATAGTAATCTTAGTGAAAAGTAAACGGTGGATAAAGGATATAAAAAATACGTGCTTTTCTAAAACGGGATCAAACCTGCAACCTGCAACAATGGTTATAAGTTTATGTAGTTAAATAAGTGATTAGGTTGAAATCCGATGGACACACCGACAACCGGAAACGGGCAACCGGAATCGGACAAAACATTAAAATCGCGTAAGAACATAAAGGAGTATAAAAATCCATTCTCATGAATCTACCGCTATTTAATCTTACGGGCAAAACGGCTTTGATTACGGGAGGTACCCATGGACTCGGACTTTCAATGGCCCGGGGACTTGCCTCGGCAGGAGCGAAGATCCTCTTGAATGGTCATACACCCGGCCATATGGAAAAGGCATTACGGGATTTCAAAAATGAAAACATAATGGCTGAGGGAGTACTTTTTGATATTACTGATGAATCGGCGGTTATGAAAGCGGTTGCGGATATCAATGAAAAAAAATTATCAATCGATATCCTGGTAAATAATGCGGCTTATACCCAAAGGCTGAATCTTCTGGATACTTCACTTTCCGCTTTTGAAAAAATCATAAAAACTGATCTTACGGGAGCCTTCATCGTATCCAAAGCATTTGTTCCTGGAATGATTGAAAGGGGATACGGAAAAATAATCAATATCTGTTCGATGATGAGTGAGCTGAGCCGTGAAACCACGGGGGCCTATGCAGCTGCAAAAGGCGGATTAAAAATGCTGACCCGGAGCATGTCGGCGGAATGGGCAGAACATAATATCCAGGTAAACGGGATAGGGCCGGGTTATTTTGAAACGGAACTCACCGGCGACCTTTTTATCCCGGGCAGTCCAATTTACGAATTCATCAGGAAGAGGACGCCGGCTAAAAGATGGGGAAAACCGGATGATATCCAGGGGGCAGTTATTTTTCTCGCCTCATCAGCCTCCGATTTTGTGAATGGGCATATATTATATGTCGACGGGGGATTCCTGCATTATGTAGGTCGCTCATAAGGTGAAAATTTAGATTAATCCTCAAATGGTAGACCTACAACTTATTTTTATGATGAAGTTATTATAATTGAGGAACTAACGGGAAGCTGGTAACCCTCAACGCTTGACACACTATAAGTTATTATGCTGATCAATGAAAGTTAGATCTCGTTATCTTAAAATCATCACCCCGCCCCGCTTAACCTTATAGG
>CAYNCU010000137.1:0-11680 GCA_964395765.1 uncultured Roseivirgaceae bacterium
TTTTTTAGCTTATTTGGTGGATGTTGACACACCCCTTAACTCCCCTCTCAAGAGGAGACGGATTCTGCTTTTTCAAAAGATAACGTTTTTTATAGGAATCAGAATTTTCTGAAAATGGGCATCATAAAATCCGAATAAAGGTACGTGTCATTTTAAAGTTCAGAATCTTTCCCCTAGTTATTTCAGGTTAATTGGACACTCAATCACGTTAATATTATTCGCTCCGGTGAACGTATGCCCCGGCTTTTAAGCCTGGGGGACGTTGCGTAAATCCCGCCCAGGCGGGAAGCAACGGGCCGGCCTGCGACGGAGGTTCTTATACCGATTTCCTACTAATGAAGAACCCAATCCATCAGCGGCTTGTAAGAAGTGACATGTGTCCAAAAAATTTTATTAACATTATGGTATTCATTTTAGATATTACCAACCAATGGGGGACCCCGGAACCGCACTTCCCCTGCTGCAATAGCTAGTCCGGGGAAGACATCTTTTATTTTAGGTCAGTAAGGGAGGATCTATTTCAATTTAATGTTAATTACGTCAGCTATTTTTAAGAAAATGATTCTGACTCTCAACTGAATTATTATTCAATAATCCGTGTAAGAATTCTCCTCATCAAAAAACTGCTGCCCTGGCTTTTAAGCCAGGGTGAAAAAGAATCAATTACTTATATTTTACTAATGTACCAGCCCACCAATCAACCAATAAACAAGCCTTCGAATAAAGTTCGGTTTACAAAGACTGTGAACCAATGAAAAGGTAACAGGTAACAGGCAACTGGATTATTAAAATTATATTTCCTATATTTCGTTTGTTTCATTCGATAAACGGATTTCCCCTGATTTTCAACATTTAAAACAACAACATTTCGGATCTAAACCTTTAAAACTATGAACTGGAAACTTATATTCTATCTCTCCCTGTTTGGATTAATTATGGCATTTGCCACGATTTCCTGGGTACCGGAAAAAACAGAACCTGTATTCTGGTTGATCATATTCGTCATCTGTGCTTACTGGGTGGCGAAAAAATGTCCTGGTAAATATTTTCTAAACGGCTTCATGATCAGCCTGGTCAACTCCGTCTGGATAACCGCCGCCCATATAATATTTTATAGCAGTTACCTCAGCCATCATCCAAGCATGGCACAAATGAATCAGACTATGCCCATGGCGGACAGCCCGCGTTTGATGATGCTTATTATGGGACCGGTCTTCGGGGCCGTTTCCGGATTGGTGCTGGGCCTCTTTTGTTTTATTGCTTCGAAGTTCGTAGGCCATGAAACCACATAACGCTTTAAAAAATAGAGATCGCCAGTAAAATTGTAAATAAACAGGTTTGTGTTTCTTGGAGTCGTGGTGACTTTGTGGCAAATATTTATCCCCTGCATGGAATTATGAATGATGGTTACCATGACCCTAAGGCATCGAGGCCGGCGATATCCGGCCCCGATACGACAACCTTCCAATCCTGCAACAATAACTCTTCCCGGTAGTTGAATTCATGGATATTCCGTAGATTTAATATTCAAAAAAATAACAGGCATGCCATCTTATAACAAGTTGTCGCCGGAAGAAGCACGCGTTATCCTTCACAAGAGCACCGATATACCATTTACCGGAATATTTGAAAGTAAAACCGATACGGGTGTGTATATCTGCAAGCAATGCAATGCTCCTTTGTACCGGTCAGAAGATAAATTCGATGCCCATTGCGGTTGGCCGGCATTCGATGATGAAATTCAAGGGGCCGTGAAAAGAATCCCGGATGCCGATGGCCGGAGAACGGAAATCGTGTGCGCCAATTGCGGAGGGCACCTTGGCCACGTCTTTATGAATGAAGGTTTTACCCCTAAAAATACAAGACATTGCGTAAATACCACCTCCCTTAATTTTATTCCGGAAAAGGAAATTCACATTGCCCCGAAAGTAATTCACCTGGAATAAAAGATCAGTTAAGCATCTTTAGTATATTTATTAATTATAAATTATTTTAAAGGATTAAATTTTATTACAAGTGCCGCTTGAAGATTTTTTTGAAAAACAGGTAGATGAACTGGGGAAAGTCCTGGCCCAGCTTCTGACAGGGCTGACCGGTTTTAAGGATGAAGGCCAGTTCAGAAAGGGAAGGGATATGGTCGAAAACACATTGAAAGCAGGATCATTACTGAATTTCAGTGAGTTGGAAGCTGCCTCTCCTGATGAATTTTTTGATTTTCTCAATTCAAAAAAAGTAAAAGCCGATAACTTTGAGAGCCTTGCCGAATTATGTTTTGAAATGGCCGACGGCTTGGAAGAAAGTGAACCGGAGAAAGCTATCGGCTTATATGAAAAATCATTGAAACTCCATCTTTATCTTAACGAGAATGGTGCGGTGTATTCATTCGAACGACATTATAAAATTGACGAGATCAGGGAAATCCTGGATCATTATAAAAATTAAAGACCTTGATGATGAGCGGGGATTTAGGGTATTGAACCAGTGCTGAAAATAATTTACAGGACCCGCTGAACTTTCAAGACTTTACTTCAAACCATCAACGATAAGAATTATATGGCGAAAAAAAATTTAATCAGTACCCTGTTAATACTTTTTTTTCTCCTGGCCGCTTGTTCCCGGCATCCCGGTAACCACGGGTTAGTTTACCATAAAAAAAGTGTCATGATCCCTATGCGGGACGGGGTAAAATTATATACCGTTATTATTTCTCCGGTGAACCAGCAGGATTCTTTACCCATTATCCTCTGGCGTACTCCCTATGGCGCTGACCGCAGGGCAGGCAGGGATTCCCTGTTGTACCCGTCCGATTTCGGTTATCTCAGCAACCTGGCCGCCGAAGGTTATATTTTTGTTGACCAGGATATCCGCGGAAAATTTAAAAGTGAAGGAAAATTTGAGATCCATAAACCTTTGATCCATTTGTCTCAGCCTGATTCCGTGGATGAAAGTACGGATACCTATGATGCCATTGACTGGCTTGTCAGGAATGTGCCCGAAAATAACGGCAGGGTAGGCATCGTAGGCATATCCTACCCGGGATGGCTGGCCCTGGTCGGAGCCGTAGACCCGAATCCGGCTTTGAAAGCGGCTTCAGAACAGGCTTGCATGGGTGATCTTTTTCTCGGCGACGACTTTCACCATAACGGCGCCTTCCGGCTGAGCTATGGAATGGAATATACCTATGCAACCGAATTCCATAAGAATACAAAATTCGATTTTCCCTTTCCCGAATATGATGTTTTTGACTGGTACCTTCACCTGGGCTCACTGGAAAATGTAAATAAAAACTATTTCCATGATAAGGTACCCACCTGGAATAACTTCGTGAACCACCCGGATTATGATTCCTACTGGCAAAAAAATTCGCCGCTCGACTACGATCATTCAGCCCAGGTTCCCATGCTGCATGTAGGGGGCTATTACGACCAGGAAGACCTCAACGGCCCGCAACTGATGTATTCGCAAATGGAGAAGAATGATTCCCTCAATAAAAACTTCATCATCCTCGGTCCCTGGAATCATGGGCAGTGGGCCGACAGTACCGATCATCTCGGGAAAATCAATTTCGGAAGTTATACCACTTCCTGGTTCCAGACTCAACAGAAAAAATGGTTTGATTACTGGTTGAAAGATAAAGGGGACGGCAAATTCAGGGAAGCCTGGTGTTTCCAGACCGGCAGTGACGAATGGAAGTCCTATTCCCAATGGCCGCCCCGTGAGACAAAGGTAAAAGCATTATATGCAGGTCCGGACAATCAGTGTTCCTTTAACAAACCCACAGCGCGGGATGGCTTTGTAAGTTATATCAGCGACCCGTCACACCCGGTTCCTTACCGGAGGCTGCCCATTGAAGCGACCTATGGGCCGGGAAGCCGCTGGTATCCATGGCAAGTGGAAGATCAGCGTTTTGTGTACACACGACCCGACGTAGTTAGTTTTGAAAGCGATACGCTATCGACGCCCTTAACCGTAACGGGTGATGTAGTGGCCCATCTTTATGCCAGCACATCGGGAAGCGATGCCGACTGGATCGTGAAATTAATTGATGTTTACCCGAAATTCGACACCAGTAAGCTGGCGATGAGCGATTTTCAGCTACCGGTAGCCATGGAAGTTTTCCGGGGCAGGTACCGTAAAAGCTTTTCAGATCCGGAGCCGTTAGTACCGGGGAAAGTAGAGGAATTTACCATTGACCTGCACCAGATCAATCATGTCTTTGAGCCGGGTCACCGGCTGATGATCCAGGTGCAAAGCACATGGTTCCCGGTAATTGACAGGAACCCGCAGAAGTATGAACCGAATATTTTCAAGGCAAAAGCTAGCGATTATGTTAAGGCAGAGGAGAAGGTTTATTTTTCCAGTCAATACCCGACGCATATTGATTTGCCTATTATGCAGGAATAATATCAATCCGTTGCGCTCAGCCCTTTAATAATCAGATAGCCCGATTGACGAGGTCATTGATTTTTTTAAAGCCTGCCGATACCCCTATAATATTTTTAGTTTTCATAAATTTTGCTATATTGTATAGCTGAGCAAATTTAAAATCAGGTACAAGTTGAAAAATTTTTTATACCGGGTACCTTCTTTTTTTTATAATACCTGGATACTGGCTCTTATTATCACAATACCTTTTACTCTTTTTTTGCCGTTTTCAATTAAAAAATACAAGGTCAGTGTAATTAAAAAATCATGCAATAAAGAACCCAGGATAAAGTATGTCGATCTGAATGGCGATGGGAAAGGTGAGTATATATATTATTTTAACAATTATGGTAAATTAAGTATAATCCTTTATGACCATACCGGAGGATTGATTGATCAATGGAATTTCCCGGGAGAATATTTTTACAATACAAGGGAAATTTATACCGGTGATATAAATAATAATGGTTTAAAGGAAGTATTCGGGTTTACAAAAAAAGAAGATTCGGTTTTTTGCAATTATGTGGAACCGGAGGCAAAAAAACCTGAAATGCATTCAGTTTTCATTGATAAATTATCCCATAGGAATTCATATCCATATGCCTATACCGTTTCCGATGCACGATGTTATGATTTAAATAATGATTCATACCCCGATTTAATATTTAATATAAGCGCAGGATACAGTTTACAACCAAGGAATGTTTATTGCTATGATGTTCACAATAACAAATTATTAAAAAGCCCTTTGGCCGGCGAAGTAATTCAAACCTTATCATTTGACGATCTTAAAGGGGATGGGAAAACGGAAATATTCGGAGATGCAGGTACCAGTTTTAATTATCAGGAGAACGATACTATACGCTTCAAGGATCGGTCATCCTGGTTGCTGGTTTATGATGATAAACTTCAATTTTTATTTCCGCCTGTTGCTTATGGCCATTATTATTCGGATCTCAATACATTTTCCTGTAATTACGGGGGAGAAAAATGCCTGATTTCTCTTTTCAAATCTGACCGCGATATTTACGGTTCCTCTTTTCTAACGATTCATAATTCCTCAGGAAAGGGGCTTCTGACAGATTCCATTACCTATTTGCCGCCAGGAAAAGGAATATCAATAGTAAAAAAAAGCGATACGGAATTCTACCTGGTTGGAAGAGACGGGGATATTTTTGAAATTAATTCTTCCTTAAAAATAATAAATCATAAAAAGCTGCAGGGGGTATTTACCGATCAACCTCAAATCATAGACCTCAATCAGGATGGCAGCCCTGAACTGATCCTTTTCGATCAGTCTGAAAAGCACCTTGTCATAATGTCCTCTGATCTGGAATACAGAAATGAAATCCCGTTTAATAATAACGATGAAAATATTAAAAATATAGCCTTTACTGACGACAGGTTATATTTTCAAACGGACGCAAATCAATATTTTATATCCTATTCGTTCAATATATTCCATTATCTTCAGTTACCTGTTTACGCGGGGATATATTTCGTGTTTGTTACCCTGTTTTATTTTCTTAAAAAATACCAGGAAGCAAGGGCGAAGGAAAAATATAGTTTCGCCGGTCAGGTCATGTCACTCGAAATGAGGGCTTTCCGAAACCAGATGGACCCGCATTTTACCCTCAATGTATTTAATATCATCACCTCACTTATAAAAAAAGGAAATACGGACGAGGCGCTTTCAGCCTTTAACCAGTTTTCCAGGCTCATCAGGCAAAACCTGATACATTCAGGAGACCTGACACGGTCTTTGAATGAAGAACTTGATGCGGTTGAAAGCTATTTGCAAATCGCAAAATTAAGATTCAGGGAACGAATCGGATATGAAATAATAAACCAATTAAACGAGGTGGATAAAATAACAGTACCTAAAATGATTATTCTCACGCATGTTGAAAATGCCGTAAAGCATGGGCTGAAATTTAAGGAATCGGATGGAAAAGTTTCAATCAATATTTTCCGGGAGAATAAACATTTACAGATGATCATCGAGGATAACGGTATTGGCCGTTTAAAAGCCGGCGAAATGAAAACCGAGAATACAGGACTTGGCCTTGAACTGCTGCAAAAACTCATTGATCATATCAACATGGAATCGAAGGATAAGATTATCCAGGAGTTCATCGATCTGACAGATAACAAGGGAATTGCACGTGGAACCAGAATTTTAATTAAATTACCGATTAATTAATACCTTTCAATATGAACCGGCAACATACGGCGATGGTTATCGATGACGAACCGGAAGCAATCGAATTTTTACAGGACCTGATCCGGGAAAATTGCCCGGAATTAAACATCATTTCCTCCTCCTTAACTTCAAAGATTGCTGTCAAAAATTATTTTAAATACCTTCCCGAGCTGCTCTTCCTTGATATCCATATGGACAGTAAGGACGGATTTGGCATACTCAATGAAATTTATGTTCACCATTCAACTCCCTACGTCATATTTGTCACAGCTTTTGAAGAATATGCGATTAAGGCCTTTAAGCAGGATGCTATCGATTACCTGCTGAAACCCGTCGATCCTGACGATCTGAAACATGCGGTAAGTAAATTCATTTCGAGGCGGGAAAAGGATTCGCAAGCCGACAAAATCAATGCATTTATCGGCCGTTACCAGCGCCGGGTTCGTTTTAATACCCGCGAAGGATTTATTTTACTGGATGCGAAGGATATCCTTTATTGCGAAGCCGACAGAAACTATTCGAAAATTTATTTAACCAGCGGCAAGCAGGAAATTGTAAGTATGAACCTGGGAGGCCTGGAGGAGAAATTGCCTGCATTTAACTTCAAGCGAATCAGCAAATCTTATATTATCAATATCGAATATCTGTATAAGGTGGATCGGAAGAAAAAGATCTGTTCGCTAATTAACAACGGAAACAGCATTGTATTACCCGCTTCAAAAGGGAAAATACTGGGCCTTGAGATTTGAATTAAGGAAGAAAATTTGCCTTAATATATTTTTTTAATACAGGTATTTTTGGGTACTTCCGCGGGTTTAGGAATTTCTCCTACTTCCCTTCCACCTCCGTCGTTAGTGACCCTCTTCCCCTCGTATTGAATGTCTTCATTTTTATGGTTCCTTTTACTTCAACAGGCCCTGAATAGCGGGTGGAATTTTCCGTAGGCTCCGTACCGTCGGTGGTATAGCGAATTGTCATGCCCGGATACTCGGTATTTGCAACCGCTTTGCCATTGTCAAACATAATTCCCGGAGGAGAGATCCTGTAATTGTACCCTCCGAATATATAATCTAGCCTTGGCAGGTCGAAGTCAGCCAGATGATTGGCGAACTGGTTCCAGGATTCAAGATATTTCACCGCCCGCGCCGCAGAGTCTTTGGCGGCGGCCCATGCCGGTTCACCGTTCCAGGCACTATGCGCCAGGCCGAGCATCTTCGGAAGATAATCATATTCCAGCATGTTCTGGCCTTTTATGGTCTCACTCCATAATTCACCCTGCAAGCCGATGATGTTTTTGATCGCTGAAGGTTTTAATTTTTCCATTTCCGTGGTGTTGATCCTTCTGCCCATGGTATTATCCGACAGGGAAAGGAAAAGGTTATAGGGTACGAATTTGAAAGCTTCTTCGGTGCCTACAAATCCCCCCCAGTATAGACCCGGTTCACGGGGATCTTTATTATATGCCTGGTCGAAATAGAAGCTGTTCACATTGCACAGGATCACCGGGTACCCGGCATTGGCCAGCCGGTAACCCAGATCGGTATTCCTGCCGACACTGTTCCATACAAAAGGATAAACCTGTTTCCCGATGAAATCGGGATTCGGGGTCCACCCGCCACCTGCTGCCGGTTTCATGGCCATTTCTTCCCAGCCGCCCACCGGGAGGTTCTTATCCCTGACCATTTTAACGATCCTGCTGAAAAAGTACGGCTGCAGGTCTCGCGCCGTTTTCAGGGAAGGATCTTTCTTCAGGAAATCTTCGCACAAAGGGGATTTTTCCCATGCGCCTGACGGAACTTCATCCCCGGCGACGTGCCACATGATCAGCGGCACGCCTGCGTCCTTGTATAGCTGAATGATGTCATCGAGAACAACGGAATAAAAACGGTACACCGATTCCCTGGCGACGCATACCACATTGTCGTGATAATCTTGTGCAGAAGAATATTCCGAACTATCATCCGGGTCAATCAGCCGGTATTCCTCGGCCGCTTCCTTTTTACCTTCCGCCATTAATTTCCGGTAGCGGGCTTCCATGGATTTTATGGCAGACCTTGCATGGCCCGGCATTTCGATTTCAGGGATCACGTCAATATGACGCCGGTACGCATGCTTAAGGATTTCGATAAAATCTTCTCTTGAATAAAAGCCGGTTCCGAAAGAAACCGAAGAGTCGGGCTCAGGTCCGGAACCATAGGAAGGATGCAGGTACTTTTCTTCGGTAAGGGTATGGCCTCGTTTCGATCCGTAATCGGTAAGCTCGGGCAGTTCTTTAATTTCAAGTCTCCAGCCTTCATCGTCGGTAAGGTGCATGTGGAGGCGGTTCAACTTATAAAAGGCCATGAGGTCGATCAATTTCATGACAGTGCTTTTTTTACTGAAGTCCCGGGCCACATCCAGGTGCATGCCGCGATAGGGAAAGGAGGGAGCATCCCTGACGGACAGGGCAGGGATCTGCACTTCATTTTCCGGGTTTTTGAAGGCCTGTAAAGGGGCCAGCTGGACCAGGCTTTCAATCCCGTAAAACACGCCGGCAGCATCGCTTCCGGTTATCAAAATTCCTTTTCCCGGTTGCACATCAAGCGTATAGGCTTCTTTGGAAATGCCATCGACATTCACCGGACCGGTTTTCAGCACAATAATTCCATCCCCGGAAATACCGGATAGTTCACTTTTCAAACGGGCGCCCAGTAAACGGATCATGAATTTATTCAGGTTGTCCACCTCATTATCCAACCCCTGCGCGTAATGAATTACCGTTGAAGCATTAAGCGTTACAGCACCTGCATAACGTATATACGACTTCGGCACCGGTAGGATGGGAGCGATGGTGGAAGAGTCTACCTTATGTACCCTGTTATATTTATCATATAAATATCGGGCATCAGGAACCGGTACATGATCGTATGCACCCCGGTTCATCTGGTCCGGCTTTGTGAATTGAGCAATAACGTAATTACCTACCCTGACTCTTTCCTCTTCGCTTCCATCCTTGTTATAAAAGACAAGATAAACACCCTGGGGGGCATCGGTCCATTTAATCATGGCACCATGAACCTCATAGGTTATGGTAATGGAATTGCCGGGTTCAAGCTTAAATTTATCTTCCGGCGTCAGACTGCAAAAATCTCCGCCCAGGTTATGAAGGCTGACCGGTGCACTTTGGCTGCCTTCCTTGAAACGGGTATCAAACTGGTTAAAATACAAAGCCCAACCTTTGCTCCCTAAAATGTAAGGGCTGTTGTTTTCCAGCGTAAAGGAAGCTTTCGCTATCCCCCGTTCATCGGTTATGTTAGTGATCAGTTTCCAGGTAACTTTTATATCGTCAGGGCCGAATTTAAGGTTATCGGAATTACCTGTTTGTTGGGTGCAGGAAATACAGGTTAACATAAAAAAAAGGGCGGGGATCAGAAAAATATTTTTCATAATAATAGAATTATTTATTGTTGCCTGCAATTAAGTAATTTTCTTACATTAGCCCAACTTTCGAAATTTTTTTATTTAAACCGGAATTTTATGAGCGAAACATTGCAAAGTCAGCCACTGGGAGGTTCACGTCTTATTTCATTGGATGCACTTCGCGGTTTTACGATTGCAGCCATGGTGATCGTCAACGACCCGGGCTCCGACCAGATCTATAAACCGCTCGATCATGCCAAATGGAACGGATGTACCATTACGGATCTTGTTTTCCCGTTTTTTCTTTTTATTGTCGGGGTATCCATTACGCTGGCTTACACGAAGCGTTTGAACGAGAAGGCGCCAAAAAATGAATTATATAAAAAAATCATAATCCGGGCCATCAAGATCTATGCGGTGGGCTTGGGGTTATGGCTTTTATATATGATCCCGCATTTCAGCTGGGAGGGGATTCGCTGGACAGGGGTGTTGCAAAGAATATCGGTTGTATTCCTCGTTTGCGCCTTGTTGTTTTTAAATACCGACTGGAAAACACAAGCCAAAATAGCTGCCGTAATTCTTCTGGTTTACTGGATAATGATGGCCTATATTCCGGTTCCCGGGGTGGGCAAACCTGATTTGAGCGGGCCCATGAAAAACTGGGCTAATTATATCGATACGCTGCTGCTTCCGGGTTATATGTGGCAGAAGATCTGGGACCCCGAAGGCATTCTGAGTACTTTCCCTGCTATTGCCACCTGCATGGCAGGCATGCTGGCAGGGAAAATGATCCTGGCGATTACTGATCAATATAAGAAATTGACCTGGCTCTTTTTCACCGGATTCAGTGCCTATGCCATCGGAGAATTATGGGACCAGTTTTTCCCGATTAACAAAAATATATGGACAAGCTCCTACGTAATGTACACGGCCGGGCTGGCTACCATGGCGCTGGCAGCCTGTATATTACTGGTCGATATTCTCGGTTATAAAAAATGGACCAAACTGGGAAGGGTATATGGAGCCAATGCGATAGCTTCCTACGTGATTGCAGGTATTCTTCCGGGATTGTTTGTGCTGAACTTTTTCGGGGGTCATTCTCTTAATTCCTTTTTCGTGGATGGATTGACTGGTCTTGGGCTCGCACCGAAATTCGTTTCGTTTTTATATGCAGTATGCTATATGCTGGTTTGTTATATACCGGCTTATATTTTATATAAAAAGAAGATTTATATTAAACTATAATATTTTATTATAAGTGATTGGTTAATTCAGTTAAATATTATTTACTCATTGAACCAATAAACAAGCCTTCAATTAATCTTGCGTCTCCGTTGAAGCTTCGGCGGTACGCGGAAAGCTTGCAAAGACAGTGATTCAGTGACCAGTGACTCAGTGAACAGTTTTGTTCTCGTTAATTTAATTGATTCGCTTCTTATTTCAGATTAATTGGACAAAAGGGCGCGTTAGAATCTTCTGCCAAGAAAACTATTGCCCTGGCTTTCAAGCCTAGGGGACGTTGCATTAATCCCGCCCAGGCGGGAAGCAACGGGCCAGGGAGCGAAGCGGGCCGGGGAGGACGATATAAAATGATCCGATGGATCATTTTCGCGACGGGCAGGCTTGAAGCGGAGGTCCTTATGCCGATTTCCT
>CAYNCU010000138.1:0-5133 GCA_964395765.1 uncultured Roseivirgaceae bacterium
AAGGGTGTTGTAAATCTTCAGTTCGGAATGATAAGGAAGCATGATTTAATAAGGAAATATCAGGGTAGAATATCCAATTGATTGCGAATGTAGACCATAAAGGCGAAATAATGAATAAAAAAATAAAGTTTGAAATCAGGTGGTATTTATGTAGTTTTGCAAAGAATTTGTTATTTGTGTATGAGGGGACGTATGTCCCCTCTTTCTTTGGATAAAATTGAAGTGGAAAGGCTGTTAAATACGATCCGGCATAAGGTGGAAGAAATATTACCGGGCAAAGGATATTTTGTCGTAAATGTTTCTCTTAAAGGAAGCAAAAACCACCAGCGGCTCGAAGTTTTGGTAGACGGCGATAGTGGAATAGACATAAATGTTTGTTCACAGATAAACAGGGAATTATCCCAATGGCTGGACCAAACCGATTTGATCAGCGGACATTATGTGCTGGAGGTCGGTTCGCCGGGAACGGAATACCCGTTAAACTCGGAAAGGTCTTATCATAAAAATATCGGGCGCGAATTGAAAGTGGTAATGAACGACAATACAGTATTAAAAGGAAAACTGATAAAAATCGGCAAGGGGAAAATTGACCTTGCGACAGGCGGGAATAAAAAAGGTGCTGATGACGACATCCGGGAGATCGGATTGGAGGACATCAGAAAATCAACAGTTATTGTATCATTAAGATGACAATGGATACTAAAAATCTAATTGAATCTTTTGCCGAATTTGCGCGGCAGAAGAATGTAGACCGTCCTACAATGATCAGGATACTGGAAGATGTATTCAGGACCATGATCAGGAAGAAATTCGCCGAGGATGATAATTTTGATATTGTCATTAATGCAGATAAGGGGGATCTTGAGATCTGGCGATTCCGGGAAATCGTAGATGATAATTCGGAAGACATCTGGGATCATGATAAGATCAGCCTGACAGAAGCTAAAAAGATCGAGCCCGACTTTGAGGTAGGCGAGGAAGTTTCGGAAGAAATCAAACTTGAAGATTTTGGCCGGAGAGCAGTGATGACCGCCCGCCAGACCCTTATGCAACGGATCAAGGACCTTGAGAAAGATCTATTATTTCAAAAATACAAGGAGTTGGTCGGGGAGTTAATTATGGGAGAGGTTTACCAGGTGCTGAACAGGGAAGTGCTGTTGATTGACGCTGAAGGAAACGAACTGATCCTTCCCAAGACCGAACAGATACCCAAGGATAAATACCGTAAGGGAGAAACCGTCAGGGCCGTGGTGCAGCGCGTTGAAATGGTAAACGGGAATCCCAGGATCATATTATCCCGTACTTCCCCGAAGTTCCTGGAGCGTTTGTTTGAAAGTGAGGTACCTGAAGTGTTTGACGGATTGATCACGATAAGGAATATTGTGAGGGAACCGGGAGAAAGAGCCAAAGTTGCCGTTGAATCCTACGATGACAGAATAGACCCTGTGGGAGCTTGTGTCGGAATGAAGGGATCCAGGATACACAGTATCGTTCGGGAATTGCAGAATGAAAATATTGACGTGATAAGTTATACCGATAACCTGGAATTATTTATTCAGAGGGCCTTAAGTCCCGCCAAGATTTCAACCATTAAGATTGATAAGGAGGGAGGCAGGGTATCGGTATTCATGAAACCCGATCAGGTATCGCTGGCCATCGGCAAGGGAGGACATAATATTAAACTGGCATCAAAGTTGGTTGGTTATGAGATTGATGTTTTCCGGGATATTGATGAAGCGGAAGATGAGGACGTGGATCTGGAAGAATTTGCAGATGAGATTGAAGGCTGGATCATCGATGAATTTAAAAGGGTGGGACTGGATACGGCCAAAAGTGTGCTGGCACTTTCCAAAGATGACCTTATCCGCAGGACTGACCTTGAGGAAGAAACAATCGAAGATGTTGTTAATATACTTAAACAGGAATTTGAATAATTGAGAAGTCAAAAAAATAGAGGAGTTTTCTATGAGTAGTGACAAATCAATGCGTCTGAGCCAGGTATCGAGAAAATTAAATATCGGTAAAAATACGATATTGGATTTTCTTGCTGCCAAAGGTTTTGACGTGGAAGATAACCCAAATTCAAAAATATCAGATGAACAATTTCTGATGCTCTCCAAGGAATTTGCTTCCGCAGCGATGGATAAGGAGGAAGCAAGCAGCCTGACTATTGGCAAGAAGCATGCAGGAAATATTATTATTGATTCAGAACATGAAGACCGCCATAAACAGAAGGAAGAGGAAGAGGAAATTTTTATAAAGAGTATAGCGGTTGCAAAGGAGGTTGAAAAACCCAAAAAAGATAAACCCTCGAAGGAAGAAAAAGCCGAAGAGGAGGAAATCCAACCTGAAAAATGGGTGGATGAACTGCCCAAACTCAAGGGGATAAAAGTAGTGGGGAAAATTGAGCTGGAAATCCCTAAACCCAAACCGGAGGTGTCGGAGAAGAAAGCAGAAGAAAAAGAAACTGACGAAGAAAAGGGGGCCCGCAAAAAGAAGGCGGCAAAACCTGAACCTGAAGAAGAAAGCCATGAAGAACTGGTGGAGGAACAAGGAGAAGAATTTGAGGACGAACAGAGTAAGGTAGAAAGCAAGGGTAAGACATTGAAGGGACTGACGGTAGTCGGGAAAATCGAACTACCCGATAAAAAGGCAAAATCATCGGCACCGGTTGCTTCCAGCGACGACCAAAAAGACAAAAAGAAGAAAAAAAGACTAAGAAAAAGAATTCAGAAATCGAAACAACAACAGGAGGTTGCGAAGGAAGGAAGCACGGGAGGTAAGGCTAAAGAGCCGGCAAGAAAATCAAGGGTGCTGAAAGAAGAAGTATCCGAAAAAGAAATTCAGGAACAGATCAAGGCGACCCTGGCCAAGTTAAGTGGGGGGAAGGGCAAATCAGGAGTAAGCAGGGCAAAATACAGGAGGGACAAACGATTTGCCATTGCCGAGGCAGCCGAGGAAAAAATGATGAAGGAAAAGGAACAGGCCAATGTGCTCCACGTGAATGAATTTATTTCCGCCAACGACCTTGCTTCCATGATGAATGTACAAGTGAATGAAGTAATTTCCGTGTGCATGAACCTGGGGATGTTTGTATCCATTAACCAACGCCTGGATGCGGAAGCCATTACCGTAATCTCAGATGAATTCGGGTATGATGTTAAGTTTATTACGGAAGAAGATGAAATCGAAGTTAAAGAAGTTGAGGACAGCAGTGAGGATCTTATTCCCCGGCCCCCGATTGTAACCATCATGGGCCATGTTGACCATGGAAAAACATCCTTACTGGATTATATAAGGCATTCAAAAATTACAGAATCCGAAACCGGGGGTATTACGCAACATATCGGTGCTTACAATGTGGTAACCGACAGCGGGAAGAAGATCACCTTCCTGGATACTCCGGGTCATGAAGCATTTACGGCCATGCGGGCCAGGGGAGCCAGTATAACCGATGTGGTAATCGTTGTGGTAGCTGCCGACGACCATGTGATGCCGCAGACCAAGGAGGCTATTAATCATGCACAGGTCGCCAATGTACCTATAGTGTTTGCTATTAATAAAATCGATAAACCCACCGCTAACCCGGATAAGATCAGGGAAGAACTATCAAAAATCAATATTCTTGTTGAAGAATGGGGTGGTAAGTACCAATGCCAGGAAATATCCGCGAAATCAGGTAAAGGGGTCGAGGAATTAATGGAAAAGGTTCTCCTGGAAGCCGAATTACTGGAATTAAAGGCTAACCCGGATAAACCCGCCATTGGAGCCGTAGTTGAAGCCTCTCTCGACAGGGGCAGAGGATATGTGGCCACAATCCTGGTTCAGGCAGGGACTCTTCACATTGGAGATATTGTTCTCGCCGGAGCCCATTACGGGAGGGTTAAGGCCATGTTCGATCAGAGAGGATTAAAATTGGACGAAGTCGACCCATCAACGCCGGTCCTTATTCTGGGCCTTGACGGCGCTCCGCAGGCAGGCGATAAATTCCACGTTATGCAGACAGAAAGGGAAGCCAGGGATGTAGCTTATAAGCGCCAGCAGCTACAAAGGGAACAGAACCTCCGAACCAAGAAACATATTACACTCGATGAAATAGGACGCCGACTTGCCATTGGTAATTTCAAGGAATTGAATATTATTGTTAAAGCCGATGTTGACGGTTCCCTGGAAGCGCTCGGCGATTCCCTGTTAAAACTTACTAGCGACCAGGTTCAGGTTAATATTATTCATAAAGCAGTAGGACAGATCTCCGAATCAGACGTCCTGCTGGCATCCGCTTCCGATGCGGTTATTATAGGATTCCAGGTGAGGCCTTCTGCCAATGCCCGAAGACTGGCGGAACAGGAAGAGATTGAAATCCGGTTGTATTCTATCATCTATGACGCCATTAATGACCTGAAGGATGCTATGGAAGGTATGTTGGAACCTGAGATGGAAGAAGTAATTCTTGGTAATGCCGAAGTCAGGGATATTTTCAAAGTATCCAAGGTCGGAACAGTAGCCGGATGCATGGTAACGGAAGGCGCTATAAAAAGAAATAATTCTATTAGGATCATCAGAGACGGAATTGTTGTTTATACTGGCGAAATAGCTGCCTTAAAACGATTCAAGGATGATGTTGGTGAAGTTAAATCCGGCTTTGAATGCGGTATCAATATCAAAAATTTCAATGATATCAAAATCGGCGATATTATTGAAACTTTCGAAAAACGGGAAGTCGTTAAGAAAGTCTGATTTTCATTTACCTGTTTATTTTAAAAAAGGATTATCCCCATATTCACTAAGCAATCCCATTAAATTTAATCCCCGGATTTGAATGAAGATAATATTTCTTATTTTTTCCATTTTACTGGCTACCGGATTAGTGAAACCTTGGCGGGTATTATGGTTTATCAATATTAAAAACCGGAAGAATGTATTATTGATTTACGGCATTCCATGGCTTATTATTTTGGTCATTATTTTGTTGATGGATTAAAGGATTGGTTAATTGGCTAATAGGTTAATTGAGTTATTCATCCTAACTCCAATTAGCTAGTAAAACCAATTAAACAGCTCAATCAGGATAATTATCAGCCCGGGAAAAGGTTTAAAAGTTCGGAAAGGATTTATTGAGAATTTTGAGTTAAA
>CAYNCU010000138.1:5143-11574 GCA_964395765.1 uncultured Roseivirgaceae bacterium
CCGCATTATTGATAAGAACATCAAGTCGTCCAAATTGAGAATTTATTTTATTGAACCGGATCATGTATCCGTTCTTTCCCCTTCCTTCACTTGAAATAAACAGGCTTCCATCCGGCGAGAAACAAATACCTTCCGGCTGGCGGAACATACTTCTGTCAAGTGGCACCATATTGACAATGTTTTTATGGTTGTCAAAGACTATCAATAATTTTCCCACGGAGGAAATAAGGTAAATAAATCCATTATCCGGATTAATGGCAATTCCGGAAGGCATAAAGGGCGAATGATGTTTTAATTTCAGTCCAAAGGAATCAAGTTTAGCTATATATTCCTTGTTATGAATATGGATAAATGGTTTTTCATCCACTTTGCCACTGGTAAGGTCGAATCGGTAAACTGCTCTTCCTTTCATTTTGGAATTGATTCCCGGATTATTTTTACATACAATCAATAAACTGCTGTCTTGTGGATTAAAGCACAAACCTTCCAGGTTATTTTTACTGCTGAAGGGTGTTTTATAATGGAAGGCATTTACTTTGTTTTGATCGGAAATTATAAACCCGTACAGGTCGCCATTACTTTGCATGACGTAAGCATAATTCCCGTTAATGGCCACACTTTCAAAGTCACCATGTTTATGAAATTTTATTTTACGGATAACCTCGCGGGAGTTGGTATCGTACAGGTAAAGTATACCGTCCTCGTCTTCAATAGCAGCAATTATGCCATTCCTGTAATATTCGAGACCGGATACTTCTTCAAGGTCTTTTTTGAATTCATGACGATTTGCAGGTATCCCCAGGTTATAAGGAAAATCCGGATTTGTAAATTTCCGGAAATACTCGGCAGTATATTTAGTCTGGTCGCAGGAAACCATGTAAATCGCGGTCAATAAAATAATCAAAATAAATAATCCCCGGTATTTATGAATTAATAAATTCTTTGAAAAATGAGGTTGATTTCGTCGGTTAAGTGTATATTTCTTTGACAAACAGGTTTTCTTTTAATATCCCTTTAATTTTAATTAAATTATCGGAAAAATAGACGCCGGGCTTATATTTAATTACATTTATATTTAAATATTAATTTTTACCGCAATGATATTTGAGACCGAGCTAATAAAAAAGAGCAGAGACTTCGTTGAAAAATATCTGCAGGAAAATAGTAATGAACAATTATATTATCACAATTTTAAACACCTGCAGGATGTTGCCGAGGCGGCTACCGAAATAGGCCAGGCCACCCAACTGACCAACGACCAACTTGAAACGGTGATCATTGCGGCCTGGTTTCATGATACCGGATACAGCAAGGGCTGGGAAAATCACGAATTTACATCCCAAGCCCTGGCGACAGAATTTTTACGGTCGTTGGGGGTAGACGAGAAAAAAATTACGGATATAGGGGGATGCATTATCGCCACCAAATTGCCTCAACGGCCAACCAACATAATGGAAAAGGTATTGTGTGATGCCGATCTGAACCATATTTCCTCCGAAGAGTTTTTTACCAAATCGGAAATGCTAAGAAAAGAAATATCGGCCAGAAACGCTACCGATATAAAAAAACTGAAATGGTTTAAAGAGAGTCTTAAATTCATTAAAAACTCCGATTATTTCACACCGTATGCTAAGGATAAATACCAGCCTGCCAAAAAGCAAAACGTTGAGAAACTCAAATCGCTTGTAAAGCAGATTAAAGAAAAAAAAAAGAGCAAAAAAAACTACGAGGTAATTGATGAGGACGTGCATCTCACCGGTATACCAAGCCGTGGGGTAGAGACTCTTTTCAGGATCACCTCAAAGAATCATATTGATTTTTCTTCCATGGCCGATAACAAGGCTCATATCATGATTTCCATCAATTCGATTTTAATTTCCATATTATTTTCAGTTTTATTCAGCAAACTGGAAGATTACCCCAACCTCATTTTTCCTTCTCTTGTCCTGGCTCTTACCTGCCTGACCACCATGATTTTTGCTATCCTTGCTACCCGTCCCAATTATACCAGCGGAGTTTTTTCCAGGGAGGATATTGAAAACCGCAGAAGCAACCTGCTATTTTTCGGGAACTTCTATAATATGCCCATCCATGATTATGAATGGGGCATGAAAAAAATCATCACCGACAGTGATTTTTTGTACAGCTCCCTGATAAAGGATATTTATTACCTTGGGAAAGTATTGGGGAAAAAATATAAATTTCTCCGGATTTCATATACTGTTTTTATGTACGGGTTTATCTTCTCCGTCATCGCTTTTACCGTCTGGATATTAAATTATAAATCGAACTCAATTTAGTTACTAACCCTAATTTTTAATTAATTTTTTTTTAGCCCTATGAAAAAAATATTATTAATAATACCTGTTATCCTGATAATCGGTTCCTGCAACAAAAAAAAAGAGACACGGCCGGACATTCCTTTTTATAATGAATCGTTAAGTCATGAACAACGAGTTGATGACCTGATCAAGCGGCTTAGCCTTGACGAGAAAGTCGGCCAGTTAAATTACCAGGCGCCTGCCATTGAAAGACTCGGCATTCCTTCCTACAACTGGTGGAATGAATGTCTTCACGGGGTGGGCAGGGCCGGACTGGCGACCGTATTTCCGCAGGCTATCGGGCTCAGTGCGACCTGGGACCCCGACCTGATGAAGAAGGTGGGATCGGTTATATCCGACGAAGCCCGGGCCAAACATGAAGAATTTTTACGGCATGGAAAAAGAAGCATATATTATGGCCTTACTTTCTGGTCACCGAACATCAATATTTTCAGGGATCCGCGTTGGGGAAGAGGACAGGAAACCTATGGAGAAGACCCCTTCCTGACCGGAACTATGGCGGTAAATTTTATCGATGGTTTACAAGGAGATGATCCCGATTATCTGAAAGTAGTCGCTACCGCTAAGCATTTTGCGGTTCATTCCGGACCTGAGCCGGACAGGCATACCATCAACGTAAAGTTAAGTGAGACCGACCTTCGTGAAACGTATCTTCAGGCCTTTGAAATGACGGTAAAGGACGCGCATGTCGCTTCCATCATGTGTGCGTATAATAGTGTCAGGGATGAAGTTTGCTGCGGAAGTAATTTGCTATTAAAACAGGTATTGCGGGATGAATGGAAATTCAATGGTTATGTTGTTTCCGACTGCGGTGCTATCAGTGATTTTTACAGGGAAGGCGGGCATCATGCATCCAAAGATGCTCCTGAAGCAGCAGCCCTGGCCTATTCCAACGGAACCGATCTGAATTGCGGGGGAACTTCCCAATACCTTAAAGAAGCGGTTGAAAAGAAACTCATCCCCGAGTCGGCAATCGATACGGCCGTGAAACGCCTGTTCCTTGCCAGACTCAAACTTGGAATGTTCGATGATCCGGCCCATGTAAAATGGACAAAAATTCCTTACCGTGATGTAAGAAGCGATTCCAACCTGGACGTAGCCTTAAAAGCGTCGAGAGAATCTCTTGTATTGCTGAAAAATAACGGAATACTTCCGCTGAAAAAAAATATAAAAAAAATAGCCGTCATTGGACCGTTGGCGGATGATTACAGGAACTTGCTCGGCAATTACCATGGAAGTTCTGATAACCTGATAACACCCCTTAAAGGGATCCGGGATATGGTGGCAGTTCGGGGAACGCAGGTAACCTTTGCCCCCGGATGCCCGATCGTTGATGGCTTGCCTTACCTCTCACCGGTACCCTCAAAATATCTTAAACCTCTTAGCGGTAGCGGAACCGGTCTGACTGCAACTTATTATGACAACAAGAATTTTAAAGGAAATCCTGCATTTACCCGGATTGATTCAGTTATTAATTTTTTCTGGTATGATAATACCCCGGTTTCACATCAAATGGCTGACGAATTTTCTGTTCAATGGGAAGGAACGATTAATCCTGTAGTGTCAGGTAAATATTATCTTGCAATAGATGCCTGTAACCAGGTGAAACTTTACCTGAATGATTCATTGTATGCCGATTTTGACAATGAACATGCTCCCAGCCGGCCTATATTCCCGTTTGATATGACGGCCGGCCAGTCCTATAAAATTAAAATTGAGTTTGACAGTTACGGTAATGACCCTCAGGCACACCTTTTATGGAGTGTGCCCGGTAAGGATTTGCAACACGAGGCAATCGAAAACGCAAATGCGGCTGATGTAGTCATTCTTGTAATGGGTTTATCCCCTTCTATTGAGGGAGAAGAAATGCCGGTTCACTTGCCCGGTTTTTCTGGTGGAGACAGAACCGACCTGGTCTTACCTGCCACGCAGGAAGATCTCATGAGAAAAATCCTGGCCTTTAAGAAAAATGTTATCCTCGTTGTTACCGGCGGAAGCGCTATCGCTCTGAACTGGGCGGATGAGAATGTTCCCGCTATTCTGGAGGCGTGGTACCCGGGAGAAAAAGGAGGACAGGCTATCGCAGAGGCACTGTTTGGGAAAATAAATCCATCCGGCCGTTTACCGGTGACATTTTATAAATCGGTCAGTGATCTTCCACCGTTTGCCGATTATAATATGACTAACAGGACTTATAAATATTTTACCGGTGATCCTCTTTATCCCTTTGGTTACGGATTAAGTTATACCCAATTTACGTACAGTGATCTTAAGGTAAGCGATTCTGAATTCTCCAATCCTAAAGATCTTACGGTTTCGGTTAAAGTAGAAAATACGGGGACAATGGAAGGAGGTGAAACCGTAGAATTATATGTTGCCGATAAGAAAGGTGAATTTCCTGTACCCCGGATTTCCCTGAAGGCTTTTAATAAGATCGACCTGAAGCCTGGAGAATCGAAAGTTGTCAGTTTTACACTACGTCCTGAGCAACTGGCTGAATTTAACCCGGAAGGAGAAAAAGTTTTACAGAAAGGCAGTTATATTATTTACGCCGGAGGAAAGCAGCCCGGTTTCAAGGGTCATGCGGATGCAGCCACCACACAGGTGTTATCTGCCACAGTGAAATATACCGGAGAAGATAAATTGTTCGGAAAATAAATTGGATTAAGAGGAGACCAATTTTCCTCCAAGAATAATTTAATTATTATGAAAAAATTTTTGTTTTTATCCGCTTCTTTTTTAGTACTCATAAATTATACCCAGGCAAAAATTAATCTGCCGTCAATTTTTGCCGACAATATGGTACTTCAGCAAAAAACAGAAATTACGATTTGGGGATGGGCAGATCCATTGGATGAAATAACCGTAAGTGCAAGCTGGAATTCCGCATCGGTTAAGGCAAAAACGGATAATTATGCAAGGTGGAAAGTAAAGTTAAATACGCCGGCAGCCGGCGGACCTTTCAACATTACAATAGTCGGAAGTGATACCATCGTCCTGAAAAATGTTATGATCGGTGAAGTATGGCTTTGTTCAGGTCAATCGAATATGGAAATGTCGGCTAACTCGGGAATCACTAATGCCAAGGAAGAAATCGCGGCCTCTGATAACCCCGAAATAAGGTTCTTCCAGGTCGATAAAAGGTCGGCCCCGGATCCGCAGATCGATGTTTCGGGTCATTGGGAAATATGCACACCATCGACTATGAAATATTTCAGTGCAGCCGGGTATTTTTTCGGGCAGAAACTCAATAAAACGCTTAATGTTCCCGTCGGACTTATTAACAGTAGCTGGGGAGGTACGGCTGCGGAAACATGGATAAACCCTAAAGTAATCGCTTCTAACCCGGAACTTTCCGCTGGCGCAAAGAAAATATCGGATACTACACCCTGGTGTCCCGGAAAACCGGGATCAACCTATAATTCCATGATTGCACCCATAATTCCTTTTAAAATTGCCGGTGTAATCTGGTACCAGGGTGAAACCAATACGGCCAACCCGGAATCGTATGCTGATATGTTTTCAGCGCTAATTAAAGATTGGAGAAATGAATGGAATATGCAGTTTCCTTTTTATTACGTTCAGATATCGCCCTATAAATACGGCGATACGCTGGCAGGTGCTATGGTAAGGGAGGCACAGTTAAAGTGCATGTCGATACCCAATACAGGGATGGTGGTGATCAGCGATATTGGCGATCCCAACAATATTCATCCTAAGAATAAAAAGGATGTGGGTATCCGCCTGGCGGATTGGGCACTCGCCAAGACTTATAACCTGCCTGGTATGCCATATTCCGGGCCGGTATATCGCGATATGAAAATCAATAAGAACAAAATAATATTATATTTTGACCATGCAGATCATGGTTTGGTGGCCAGGGGAGGGCCTTTGACCGATTTTAAAATTGCGGGCAGCGATAAAGTCTTTATGGATGCTACGGCGAAAATCGAAGGAAATACAATTGTAGTTTATTCCAGGAAAATCAAAGACCCGGTTGCCGTTCGTTTTGCATTCAGCAATACGGCGATGCCGAATTTATTTAATACGGAAGGCTTGCCTGCGTCGTGCTTCAGGACGGATCAGTGG
>CAYNCU010000139.1:0-11533 GCA_964395765.1 uncultured Roseivirgaceae bacterium
AAGATGGCATAATCGTAAATAGTGGATGACAAACCGCCGCCGCCTGAAAAATAGCCGGTCTTTTCAAGGGGGTAGTTCATATCGAGCGTTCCGTTGAAAACGGACTCCTGCTTTTTAATTGTACCGGTAGAATCGCCCACGAAAAAATTCACCAGCCGTGATGCTTTGGCGGCGGGCACATTAAAATAGGTGTCTTTCATCCCGAGCGGTTGAAAGATACGTTTCGTAAAAAAATCCTCCAGCGTCATACCCGACCATATTTGTACCAGGTAACCCAGCACATCCATGTTCAGACCGTACTTCCATTGCGTACCGGGTTGAAAAAAAAGCGGCAAGCCGCCCAATCGCTTCATCGCGTCGGAAAGTTTCTGATCTTTTACGCCCACCCCTCCGGTAACATAATATTTTGCATAAATGGCATTTTCTGCCGGTGTGCCGATGGCCGGGTATCCGATTCCTGAGGTATGCGTTAGCAGGTCACGGATAGTAACAGGCCGGTTGGAAGGAACTGTTGTGAAGGTGGTGTCCTTGGGATTGTAAGTATCCAGTACTTTTTCATCAGCAAAAGAGGGTATATATTTCGAAACCGGGTCGTCCAGTTTAAATTTTCCTTCTTGCCAAAGCATCATTACGGCCGTTACTGTTACGGCTTTGGTCTGGGAAGCGATGCGGAAGATGCCTGTTTTATCCAGCGGGGCTTTTGTATCCGGATCATTGTAACCTTCAGCCTTATAGAAAACAATTTTTCCATGGCGGGCGATCAGCACCACCGAACCGTTGATCCATTTCTGTTTTACCCATGCTTTCATACCGGAATCCAGGCGGTCAAGGCCGGAAACAGAAAATCCTTCGTCAGCGGGCGGGGCTTCTGTCAATATTCCGGATCGTTTATTGGCAGGGTTGGTGCAGGCGATCAAAGCCAGCAGCAAGAAAAGGATAATATTACAGGGATTGGCAGCCTTTTGTTTCATGGTCTTGTAATTTGATAATCAAAAATATAATTTTTTTTAAATGCTGCAAGTTTTAATCCATCTTCGCGTTCCGTTACGGCGGACGAGAAGGCTGTGGTATAATTCCCCGGAGCTCTGCCGGAAATTTGGTTCCACGGCTTGCCCTGCGATTAAATACCTTTTATTTGGTAACCCTGGTTTGATAATGGTTAAATTGAAAATAAGGAGGTTAAAGCTCCGGATCCCCTTTTAATTTTACTACTATTCTTTTCTCTAATCCATTCCAGAATAATTACCTTGCAACGAAATCATTAAGGATTTTGGCCTGGATAGGAAATTAGAATTAAAATTTAAAAGAAATGAGATTAAAAGATAAAATTGCGTTGATCACCGGGGGGGCTAACGGCATAGGGTTAGCCACTGCTGAACGCTTTGTTAAAGAAGGTGCAAAAATTATTTTATGGGATGTATCCGATAAAGTTGCCGAAGTGGCAGAGCGGCTGAAAAAAGAAAACCAAGAAGTCATTTTCAAAAAAGTTTCGGTAACGGACCGGGACCAGGTGCAGCAAGCGGTGGCCGAAGCTCATGCCCATTTCGGACGAATTGATATTCTTATCAACAATGCCGGGATCACTAAAGACAGGACCTTGCTTAAAATGTCGAAACAGGAATGGGATGATGTTATCGCGGTTAACCTTACCGGCGTCTTCAATTGTACGCAGGCCGTTGCACCGATTATGAAGGAACAAAGCTATGGCCGCATTGTTTCCTCCTCCTCCAATGTTGCCATCCGCGGTAATTTTGGACAGACCAACTATGTCGCCACTAAATCGGCTATTATCGGCATGACGAAAGTATGGGCTATGGAACTCGGTCGCTACGGCATCACTGCGAATTGCATTGCCCCCGGTTTTATCCATACGGCAATGACCGACCTCATGCCCGAAGAGATACGCAAACAAAGCCTGCCTCTTATACCGCTTGGCCGATGGGGACAGCCGGAAGATATTGCCAACGGTTATCTTTACCTGGCATCCGATGAGGCATCGTTCGTCAATGGCATTTGTCTGACTATTGACGGGGGGGCGGCCAGGTGATTTCCGCCTGTTTCAACTTTTTAGTTTCAGATCCAAATCCGGTTTTTTTCAGAAACAAAAAGAGGAAGGTGGAGGCTACACTCTCCAGGCTGATGGCAACCATGTCTGATTCCCGGGATTGTACACCCAGGGCAGGGACAATCATATCGCTGATCCCGCCGACTCCCTTTGGCCCCAAAACCAAGCCGGTCAGATTGAGCACCAGAAACAATATAGCCTGGGCATGCAAACGCATTGATGCCGGGACGAGTTTGTCTGCGGGCCGCGGCAATGGACGGACCCAGATACATGCTTTGGAGCGCAGACACTTATACGGAGTAAGGATAAAAAAGTACAGGGAAGGAATGGACCTTCTGCTGAAAAAAAAGGAATTGATTTTTGTTTTTCAAATTCTGATATAGTGATTTATTTAAGATCGACAGAATTATAAATAAATTATTAGTTAATTTACCCGATCAACGCAGGTTGCCAATTTACCTGCACTGAAGTTTAGTGGATATGAGTTTAAATCGAATTATAAATAAAGTCGCTGTGCTCGGTACGGACGACAGGAGCGCGACGATCGCCTGCCATTTTGCCAATGCGGGTTTGCAGGTGTTGCTGCTGGGCATGCCAGGTAAAGGAGACGATCTGAAATCCCGGAATAAGCCGGCGGTGGATGCGTTAACATCCGCTCTTAAATCGAAACCTTCACCCATTTATTCCAGACACTTTATAAATCAAATAGCAACCGGAAATTTCGGACAGGATATGTCAAAAATTGCTGACTGCGATTGGGTAATTGACGCAATGGCAGACAACCCGGATATGAAGCAAAAGATGTTTGAGCAGGTGGATCAGTTCCGCAAGCCCGGTAGTTTGATCACCTTTACCACTCCGGGCGCAGCGATCCACCCGTTGGCCGAAGGACGAAGTACGGACTTCAGGGAAAACTTATGCGGGATGCAATTTTCCGGGCTTCTGCGTTATTCGCAATCTCTGGAGATCGCACCGACAGAGGAAACTTTGCCCGAAGTGGTTGACTTTTTGATGTTTTATGGTGAAAAGTATCTGGGCAAAGCGACTATTTTGGTAAAGAACACCTCGGGTGTCGTCAAGGTACAAGACGATATAATGTACCCGGATGCCAATGAAGTTAGTGTGTTGGAAAATATCCGCAGTACCCGTACCCTTTGGAAAAACGAAGGCGCTTCCATTTTCGATTTGGGAGATGGCATCATTAACCTGGAATTTCACACCGAAAAAAATATCATTACCAGCGAAGTGATCGCGGGTATTAACCATGCTGTCAGTCTTGCTGAACAAAACTACAACGGACTGGTCATCTACAACGAAGGGACCAACTTCAGCGAGGGGTCCGATGTCGCCATGCTATTTGCCCTGGCATCTAAGCAAAAGTTTGATGAGATAAACACAATTATCAAATCATTTCAGGATGCTATCCTGCGAATCCGGTATTCGTCGATTCCGGTTGTGGTGGCTCCGCACAAGACGGCTTTAGGAAGCGGATGCGAATTGTGCCTGCATGCCGATAAGATTGTCGCGCAAGCCGAGTTGTACATGGGGCTGGGTGAAATTAATGCGGGATTAATCCCGTTCGGCGGAGGCACGAAAGAGTTTATTTTACGCCTCAGCGACGAAATAGCGGAAGGAGATATTGAAGTGAATAATTTCCGCCGCAGATTTTTAACTATCGCACAGGCAAAAATATCTGCTTCGGCGTACGAAGCCTTTGAACTCGGCTACCTGAAGAAAGACCGGGATGTGGTGATCATGTCGCATCGCCGTTTACTGGCCGAGGCTAAAAAACAATGCCTGCTTCTGGCCGACGAAGGCTATGTTCAACCTATGCGACGTACCGACATCAGGGTGCTGGGCAAGTTGGCCCTGGGCCTGGGCTATGCCGGGGCAAACAGTATGTACATCGGCCATTATATCAGCCAATACGATATGAAAATATCACAAAAACTTGCCTTTATAATGGCAGGGGGCGATTTGTCCCAACCGACATTAGTCAATGAAGATTATTTGCTGGGCATGGAACGCGAGGCCCTTATTTCCCTTTGTGCAGAACCTGAAAGCCTGGAGAGGATGCAATCCATTCTTACCGTAGGTGAAGTATTAGAAAATTAAATTAAAGCTAAATGGAGGCATATATAGTAGCAGGCACCCGGAGCGCGGTAGGAAAAGCAAAACGGGGGGGATTTAAGTTCACCCGCCCGGATACACTGGCAGCTGCGGTGATAAAACACTTGGTGACTTTGGTACCCAATGTAGACAAAGAGCATATTGACGACATAATTGTGGGTAATACCACGCCTGAGGCTGAACAGGGACTGAATGTAGGGCGGTTGATCTCGCTGATGGCACTGGATACCGACACGGTGCCGGGTATGACTGTGAACCGGTATTGTGCTTCCGGATTGGAAGCTATCACCATTGCATCGGCCAAGATAAATAGCAATCTTGCCGATTGCATTATCGCTGGGGGTGTTGAAAGCATGAGCCTCCTTCCCATGGGAGGGTGGCGCATGCTGCCTAATCCTGATGTTGTTCTTGCGCACCCCGACTATTATTGGGGCATGGGCTTGACGGCCGAAGCGGTCGCCAGAGAATTTAAGATCAGCCGGGAGGAACAGGATGAGTTTTCATATCATTCTCACAAAAAGGCTGTCAATGCAATTAAGGCTGAGAAATTCAAGGGACAGATAGCACCAATAAAAATAACAGAAACCTATCTGGACGAAAATAATGATCGTAAAAAACGTGAATTTACCGTGGACACCGACGAAGGTCCGCGTGAGGATACCTCACCCATTGCGTTGGCGAAATTAAAGCCTGTATTCGATGCCCGGGGTACGGTAACGGCAGGCAATTCGTCGCAAACAAGTGATGGGGCGGCATTTTTGATGGTTGTAAGCGAGCGGTTTTTGAAAGCAAATAATCTGAAACCTATAGCGAGGCTGATTGATTATACCGTTGTAGGCGTGCCGCCACGAATCATGGGTATCGGACCGCTGTATTCAATTCCCGAAACACTGAAAAGGGCAGGCCTGAAACAGGAGGATATGGATTTGATAGAGCTGAACGAAGCATTTGCATCCCAGGTTGTTGCAATAATAAAAGGCCTTGACCTGAATCCGGAAATTGTAAATGTTAACGGCGGAGCGATCGCCTTAGGGCATCCTATGGGATGTACAGGAGCAAAGTTATCGGTACAGTTATTTGAAGAATTAAAACTGCGTAAGCAAAAGTACGGCATGGTAACCATGTGCGTGGGTACCGGACAAGGGGCTTCTGCAATTTTTGAATTTTTGAATTAAAGGATAAACAAGTGATGACTTTTTACGTAATCATCTCTTCAGATTTGGCCCGCTTAACCGGACCCGGTATTTTTTAAGATTCCAATGCTTTTCTGGCTTCCCTGTCGGGATCATTTTTAAGTTCGCATACGTCATTCAGAATCATTGTTTCGCCGTTTTCAACAGAATATCTTTTCCATTCCGGGAGTCCGCCTCCGTTGGGATTACCGGTTTTCATAAATTGTACCAGTGCTCCCGACATTTTAGAAGATAATTTCCGGGGCCTGGCGCCTCCTCCGGTATGCGAAATCTGAACATCAGTATTATAGTACCAAAATGAAATATCCATCGTATGAAAAGCCCTTAGCCGGCCGTCAAATACAGGAGGATCCCAGCCAAACCAGGCCAGGAATACCGGGGCTTTCTGGGTGGCTTTTGCATTCGCCATGTCGATGGTTCTTTTCCTGTTACTCAGCACCATGGATAATATTTCAATTGGTTTTCTGCCGGGGAAACTTTTGGCATAAGCATCAATGACGGCAGAAGGATTTTTTATCGGTCCGCCGAACCCCCTGATCGTATTTGCTAATTCCTTCGCTTTGTCTAAAGTAATATTCTCAAGCGATGAGTCGAATGCACTAGGCGATCTTTCGTAAAAAGTGCTGCTGATGATCATGGGAATTTCTGCCGCCAGGGGAGAGGCAACCGGAGAATAAGGTTGTTGCGGTACATAAATACCGTCCGCAACCGGACTGAAACCGCTCCCAAAACCAGTGATTCCCGAATCCTTTCTGTATTGCATGGCGGCCTTGTTGGCAATCGCATAATAATCCCGCCAGGGTAATTCCTGGAGTTTATCAATCTGAGAAGGTTTTAATTCCGCTTCACGCAAAATATAAGTGGCAAGCTTTTCGCTGTTACTTTTTTCTGCAACAGTGAGTGTAACTCCGCTTAGCGCAACCGCCTTATGAAACAAATCCTTAGCTGAGGGCATTGCGGTAAGAATACATACCTTGGCGCCGCCTCCGGACTGTCCCATGATAGTGACATTGGAAGGGTCACCGCCAAAATTTGAAATATTATCCCTGATCCATTCCAGGGCAGCAACGATATCCAGCATTCCGACATTTCCGGAAGCTGCGTATTTTTCATCGCCAATTCCTGCAAAATTGGCAAAACCCAAAGGCCCTAAACGGTGATTCAGGGAACAAAATACAATATCTCCCTGACGGCTTAAATTCTCACCATGATATTCAGGGTGTTCGATGGAATTACCGCTTGTGTATCCGCCTCCGTGTATCCATAATAATACGGGTCTTTTTTTATTATCATTATATCCTGGCGTCCATACATTTATTCCAAGGCAATTTTCACTTACGTCATCATAGTGCCAGTAATCAGTAAATGCCAGGTACCGGTTGGCATAAAAATTATCTAGTAACTGGGGCGCCGCATTGGGCCAGTATACGGCAGGGAATATGTCATTCCAGGGATCCGGTTTTTGCGGTGGCATAAACCTGTTCTTTCCAGAAGTATCAGCCCCGTAAGGTATGCCCAGGAAATTATAAATGTCCTTATGGATAAAACCCCTCACTTTTCCGTAAGTAGTTTCATTCACGGCGATTTTATCACCGATAAACATAATCTGACCATCTTCTTCCTCGTTTTTCTTTGAGGGATTCGAACATGAAGTTAAGGAAGGGGTTGTAGCCCCGAAAGTGAGCCCGGCGGCCGCAGCGCCCATGTTTTGAAGGAATTTACGTCTGTTTGATTTCATCTTGATTAAAATTAAGCACTAAATATTGTTGATCGATTAATTAACAATTTAAGCATCTCTAATTATTGATGGTAACTTTCCGGCCAAAAAATATCCTGAATTTCAGGAACGGAATTTTGGTTCTATCCCATAGTGTCCTCCCGACCGGGTTGGGGCAACGGATTTGCATCAATACTTTAATTGCCGTGTGACGTCAGGCACATTTAAACAGCGACCGCTGATTATAAATTGCCCCGATTAGGAAGCAAATTTTCCATTTTAATTAAAAAAATGAATTTATCTTTATTAATAAATGTAAGATTTACAAATTGTCAAAAGAATTTATGTGGATGAATCAGGATAAGATCATATTTTACCTGAAACAACTTCAATTATTATTTTAAAATTTATGAATTATGAAAAAATATTTATTTTGTTTTAATCATTTCATGAGCATAGCTATTATTTTATTATTAATAGGCGTATGCAATATTTCATCGAAAGCACAGCAGTCTGGTAAAACAGAATCCGGAGACACACTGAACAGAACGCAAAAAAAGCCCTCGGGCCCGATGATTAACTTTGCCGAACAGGAAGCCATCGTCAATAAGTTTAGGAGCGCCTATGATTCCCTTACGCCGATTCAGCAGTTCCTTTTTTTAACCGACATAAAACATATTATGGAGCCCGAAGTACCGAAGATAGAACCGGGCAAGATGGATGCAGATCCTCCGTCAGATGCGATCATCTTATTTAATGGTCAGGATCTTAATGAATGGGAAGAAGTATCATGGAGTATGGGAGGGCCAGGCAAAATAAAACCTATTACCTGGATCATAAAAGATGGTGGTATGCAACCGGTCCCATCTTCGGGTACGGCAAGGACTAAGCGGGTGTTCAGGGATTTCCAGTTGCACATTGAATGGAAGGCTCCCGCCGGACTGCCTGCCACAGTTACCGGTCAGGACAGAGGAAACAGCGGCGTAATTATACAAGGGATGTACGAGGTCCAGATACTTGACAGTTATAGCAATCGCACCTACCGGAACGGGCAGGCAGGCGCTGTATATATGCAATATGCTCCCTTGGTAAATGCCAGTAAGAAAGCGGGAGAGTGGCAAACCTACGACATCATATATACCGCTCCCCGTTATAAGGATAGTACTACCTTTTTTACACCTCCCAGAATAACCGTCATTTATAACGGCGTATTGATTCAGAACAATGTAAGTATACAAGGCCCGACGGTTTCGCCAGGTATCCCGGAATATAAAATAAAAGAACACGGCGACGGACCGATCGAGTTGCAGCAACATGGCAATCCGGTTACTTTCAGAAATATATGGATCAGGGAATTATAAATTTCAAATTCCTGACACACTGACCACTCCTGTAAATGATACATTATATAGTAGTAGTGTGTTATTGAATTAATTGTAAAACAGATACTTACAAAATATAATTACTATCGCCAACTAATCCTGTCGGCCTAAAAGCCAGGATCAATATATTTCGGCTCAGGCGGTCTCATAACTTCGCTTTATATGGCCCAATTAGGGAACGTCCGGCGTGACATATCCCATAATAAGTTTTAACTTTGCTTTTAATTTTTAGATTTCAATAGTCCCTCCACTCCATTGAAAATTTTTATCAAAAATATGGTTTGTATCCGTTGCCAGATGATCGTGAAAGCGGAACTTGAAAATCTGGGCCTTCGTTATGTCGACGTAAAAATCGGGGAAACGGATTTGGTTGATAATCTCAGCAAGGAGCAGTTGCAAAAGCTTGATAACGCACTGAGAAAATCGGGATTGCTCCTGATGGATAATAAAAAAAGTATCCTGGTTGAAAAAATTAAAAATGCAATAATCGAATTGGTTCATTATTCAGAGGATCAGATCAAAATGAACCTATCGGATTATTTAAGCAAGAAGTTAAATTATGATTATACCTATCTTGCCAATCTTTTTTCAGAGGTAAAAGGTATCAATATTGAAAAATTTTACCTGACGCATAAAATTGAAAAAGTGAAGGAACTGATTGTGTATGATGAATTGAATCTTAGTGAGATCGCCTATAAAATGCATTACAGCAGTGTTGCCCACCTTTCCAATCAATTCAAGAAGTTCACCGGCCTGTCCCCGTCCCACTTTAAGAAACTCAAAATCAAGAGGCGTGGAACTCTCGAAGATGTGTGAATTATGTAAATAATAAATAAAATTATGTAATGACGTTTTCAGCGCTCGCCTTTATTTTTATATTTTTAGTGAGCTCATTTCTTTTATTACTTTCAAATGATTCTATAAAGTATTTTTAACTCATAAATTTTTTATTCAAAATTCTCTATCCTTTGAAAATTCTATTTATCTATCCCGAATGCCCCGATTCCTTCTGGAGCTTTAAACATGCATTGAAATTTATATCCAAAAAAGCTGCCGTGCCCCCGCTGGGACTGATCACCGTTTCGGCGATGCTCCCCGCCGCCTGGGAAAAGAAGTTAATCGATTTGAATATTACCCGGTTAAAGAAAACCGATATCGAGTGGGCCGATTACGTTTTTATAAGCGCCATGTATATTCAAAAGGAATCGGTCAGTAACGTTATTTCCGAATGTCAAAAACTCAATAAGAAAATTGTTGCCGGCGGCCCGTTGTTCACACAGGAATACCTTAACTATCCGCAGATCGATCACTTTGTTTTAAATGAGGCGGAAATTACCCTTCCGCAATTTTTAAATGATTTGGAAAGCGGTCACCCGCAGCGCATTTATAAGACTGATGAATACGCGGATCTGACCTCTTCCCCGGCTCCGGATTTTAATTTGCTAAAGGTAAAGGATTACGCTTTCATGAATATCCAGATCTCGAGGGGATGTCCCTTTGACTGCAATTTTTGTGAGATAACTTCCCTCTTCGGCCATAAGGTCAGGATCAAGGAAACCGATCAGGTTATTAATGAACTCGACGTATTATATAATACAATCAAATGGAGGGGACCGGTTTCGATTGTTGATGATAATTTTATCGGCAAAAAAAATACGATTAAAAATAAATTACTGCCGGCTATGAAAGAATGGATGATCGCACATAAATATCCATTCACGTTTAACATTGAAACTTCCATCAACCTTGCGGATGACCCGGAGTTGATGACACTTTTGGTGGAGACCGGAATCACTTCAACCTTTGTAGGGATAGAAACCCCGGTAGAAGAATCGTTTCTTCATTGTAATAAAATTCAGAATAAAAACCGGGACCTGCTTCAAAGTGTTAAAAAAATTCAAAAAGCGGGAATCCAGGTTTCAGGCGGTTTTATTGTCGGTTTTGACAGCGATAAATCTTCCGTTTTTCAACATCAGATCGATTTTATTCAGAAAAGCGGAATTGTATCGGCAATGGTCGGCTTATTAAATGCCCCTAAGAACACACGGTTATATAAACAATTACAATTGCAAAACAGGCTGACGACGGATGCTTCAGGTAACAATACCGATCTATCCATGAATTTTATTCCTAAAATGAACTATGACGAATTGCTGGAAGGCTATAAGAAAATTATCCGGAATATTTATTCAACCAAACCCTACTATAAAAGGTTAAGACGCATGTTGTTAAATTATAACCGGATTTATATGAAGAGAACTAAAATCGACTTAACGCTTATTAAGGCATTAATTAAATCTTTTTTTATCATTGGGATAGTGAATAAAGGAAGAAGTGAATACTGGAAATTAATCATCTGGACGCTATTCCACCGGCCAGGCTCTATGGTTGACGCGATCACTTACGCGGTATACGGTTATCATTTTCAAACGGTCTTCGGCTTAAGAAACAAGGGCAGTCTTAAGGATTAATGTGTGAATTATATAAATCATTGCCTCTATTGTATAAAGCTATCACAGACCCTTTGACCTACCTTTAGGTTTATTAATCATTGTCTCTTATGAAGATAAAAGAAATTGATAAATCAAAGCCGCATATACTCGTTGAAATAATTGAATATGTTCCCAAATCAGTCGTCAGTAAAACCATATTCAACAAAACGACCGGAAACATTAAAGTTATGGCCATTGACATTGGCGAATCTTTGACAGTAAGGATTTTGCCATTCGACACCTTCGTTCAGATTATTGAGGGGACAGCCGAAATAGTCATTGATGAAAAATCAGATATACTGCAAACGGGACAAGCCATTATTATTCCGGCCCATGCCGCGAATACCCTCAAGGCTAAAGAACGGTTTAAGATGATCTCGACGGTTATAAAAAGCGGATATGAGGGTATCTTATGAATAATAGAATATTTGACACGTTAACATCTACCCGGGCGATGGAACAAGGTATGATCTGGTTCATACGAACAATAAACTAATTCTAAACCATTAAATATTAAATATGTGTCAAAAGAAAAAGAAGGAAAAGACAAGAAT
>CAYNCU010000140.1:0-11482 GCA_964395765.1 uncultured Roseivirgaceae bacterium
CGACCAGAGCGGAGCGAGACACTACGACCAGAGCGGAGCGAGACACTACGACCAGGGCGGGTTATGTATTATAAGAGAAATATATGGTAGTCCCGGCAATCCTGTACAAGTAGGACAATCATTTTGGGGTACATATAGATTATCTAGTATATCCTACAACTTTTTAACATTGATTAAAGATTCAGGCTATTATAATGAAATTAAAAAACAATAGACCGCGTCCAACGTGCTGGCAAAATCAATGCCTTGTCTTAATTTCCATTTAATACATGCGGCTTCATTCTTCTCCTGTTTTTAATAATACTATCCTTGTTTATCAGTCTGGTCATTTAAAGCGCTAATTTCCCCCGATTACCGCAGAAGTGAGTATATTAATAATCCCAAATTTGTATTGAAAGTGAATAAGAAAATCATGAAGAAACTGTTATTACTCCTCGCCTTCGGGCTAACCTTTACCTTTGCACCGGCTCAGCAACATGCGGATTGGCTTAAACATGCCGTTTTTTACCAGATCTACCCGTCATCTTTCAAGGACAGTGACGGAAGCGGGATCGGGGACATTAAAGGGATTGAATCGAAGCTGGATTATGTGAAGTCACTTGGCGTGAATACGATTTGGCTGAATCCCGTATTCAAATCCGCATTCGGGGACGGAGGATATGATGTGATCGATTACTACCAGGTAGATCCGCGTTTCGGGACCAATTCCGACCTGGTGGAACTGGCAAAAGAAGTTCATCAAAGAGGGATGCATATCGTGCTGGACCTGGTAGCCGGCCACACCTCAGACCAGAGCCCGTGGTTCAAACAATCGATGGAGGCGGATACAAACCTGGAATACAGCAATTATTATATCTGGCCTTCTTTCAAGCCTGACAGTTTGTCCCGGTATGAAGCTTCGCGTTTCGTAGAGATCAATGCGCCGAGGGCCAAATATTATATAAAGAATTTCTTCGACTTCCAGCCGGCCCTCAATTACGGATATGCACATCCGAACCCGCTTCATCCCTGGGAACAACCGGTGGATGCGCCCGGGCCACAAGCCGTGCGTCGTGAATTGAAAAACATCATTACCTTCTGGATGGAGAAGGGGATTGACGGCTTTCGCGTGGATATGGCCTTCAGCCTGGTGAAGGACGACCCGGACAGGACAGCTACGATTGCGTTATGGAAAAATATGACTTCCTGGTTCCGCGGGGAATTCCCCGAGGGAGTTCTCATCGCCGAGTGGTTCGACCCGAAGCAATCGATCGAAGGGGGATTCGATATTGACTTCATCAGGCCCGGCAGTCTGTTATCCTCATTTCACTACAGACAGACAATACCCATAAAAGTATATTTTACAAGGGCCGGGGATGGAAGCCTCACCGACTGGATGAAGAATTTCCAGGACCAGTACCAAAACACTTTTAACAAGGGATACATTTCCGTTCCTACCGGGAATCATGATATACAGCGCATGGCTAATGCCGAGCGAAATGATCCCACCGAGTTGAAAGTAATCATGACGTTTATGCTTACCCAGGCCGGCATACCCTTCATCTACTACGGCGATGAGATCGGGATGAAATACATTCCGAATTCTCCCAACGTGGAAGGAAGCGGGCCGCGGTCCGGGTCCCGTACTCCTATGCAATGGGATGACAGCAAGGATGCCGGTTTCTCAACAGCTCCGGCCGATAAGCTTTATATTCCCCTGGATCCCGATGCCAACCGCCCAACGGTAGCCAAAGAGCAAAAAGATCCTGATTCCGAGTTAAATTATGTCAGGGCCCTGCTAAAGCTGCGGGAATCTTCTGCGGCGCTGGGTAATAATGGGAAATGGGAATTCCTGAGCGATCTGAATCAGCCTTACCCCATGGTATACCTGCGAAGCAGCGGGAGTGAAAGATATATTATTGCACTGAACCCCACGGCTAAAAAAGTGGAAGCAAAAATTGCAGCTCAAAAGGCCAATAAGGTTGCCTATGTATATGGTACAAGCACTAAATGCAGTTACAAAACCGGTAACAACGGGGATGTAGTTAAATTACCGGCTGTCTCTGCCGCCATATTCAAATTGAATTGATTAATTAGTTAATTGCAGAATGAATCAAAGATTAAATATTTTAACGCTGGGTGTAAATGACTTAAATAAATCCATGAAGTTTTACCAGGCATTGGGCTGGAAGACAAAAGGGGTGATAGGAACGGAATTTGAAAACGGAGCTGTAGTGATATTTGATCTTAAAAATGGGATGATGATCTCTCTTTATGAAAGAAAAAATTTAGCGTGGGATTGCGGACTGGAACTACAACCGGAAAGTGTAACTGAATTTTCTCTCGGGTATCTTGTCAATTCCGATAAGGCGGTAGATGAAATAATGGCCCAGGCCAGGAATGCAGGAGCTGTAATAATAAAACCGGCACAAAATACATTTTGGGGTGGGTATGGAGGATATTTTAAGGATATAGATGGCCACCTATGGGAGATCGTGCATAACCCTGCAATTACAATTGAAGAATAATTCTTCCCGTGGTGGGTGGCGCACTGACCACGATCCAACCACTCTTGTCGTACCTTCCTGTCAGGACTTAAAAACTATACGCCACTAATTCACGAATAATCAATTTTGAAAGCTGAAATCCTTTAAAAACGTCTTGCAGTCGTAAAAAATATTACAATCATTTAATCTGCATTTTAATTAACACGAATATCCCCTTTGGCGCCTGGCAAAAAAATATCCTAATCCCTTACCACCAGGGTTATATCCAGCAGACTCGGTTCGTTACCAATGTACGGTCCGCCCCAATCGGTTTCGTCGCCGTTAAGCTCACGTAGTAATTTAAATTCACCGTTTTCATAATAACCTTCCTTTACCTTAAGGTACTGCCATGTTTTTCCTTCGTTTTCGCCAATCGGCTTAAAAGTAAACCGGCAACCGGAACCTATGGCAATAAATTTATTTTCACCCAGCTTGATAAGCATGGCTTTCCCTGATGCCTTACGTTGTGCAGTGTCTTCGTGGGCGGGCATGAACCTGCGTCCCGGTCCGAACTGAACAGTAGCTTCCCAACTTCCCAAATCGATTTCTTGATCGGCATGATCTTCAGATTCTACCACTGCATGAATTTTCCCTTCAAAATCCCATTGGGCCAGCTGTCGCATCATCGGTATTAATAATTTATATTCCCGTGCGAGCGGCGCATTTTTTACTTCATTACTGACGGTATCCCACGGCCGTTTACCGTCAATGCCGAAAGGAGCGAAGCCAATTCCTTTCTCCAGTGCCTTATAAAGATATTTAACATCCCCGCCGATCTCTGGTATCATCAACGCATTATCATTGCGGGCGTACAGGTCAATCACTTTAAGTATTCTTTCGCTTCCCCGTAAATAAATATCCGGGGCCACCAGGTCGACGGAGGGGGCGGCCGCTTTCCAGATCGGGATCACATTATCGGTAGCACCCCCGCTTTCATATTGCGAAGCGGGAGGATTGGTCAACGGGTCACGCAGCGCGGCATTGACATACAGGGGCAACGGGTTCACGGCTTTTCCGGCTGAAGCCACGTAATTAATGTAACGGGCCACCGACCAGGCATTGAAATATTCATCTGCATTTTCACCAAACACTTCTTTCCAGTTCCCTGTCGTATTGGCCGTTGCTTTTAATTCCGTCAGCACCTCCGGTTTCAGCAAAGCTTCCGGCACAGGCTGTTCAAAAAGTTTTTGCGCGGTTTCTGAATAATCACGCACACACCCCCATGAGCCCGGTTCATTTTCGACCTGCACCATAATAACAATATGTTGGGGATCGGCATTCTTAAGGTATTTCATCACTTCGGCAAAGGCCTGAGCGTCCGCTTCCATCGCGTCTTTAGAATAAGGAGACGGTGAATCCACAGGCTGGCCATTTTTCCCAACCATGTTCGGGTATTTTTTAGAATCTTTTTTCATCCATTCCGGCATGTAATGATTACTCCCGTTTTTCCAGGTGCCAAACCACAACAATACAAGCCTGATTTTTCTTTCCCGGGCCTGGTCCAGTAAGCGCTGTACCATGGAAAAGTCAAACTTTCCCGGTTCCGGTTCCACCTGTTCCCAGTAGATCGGGATCTCAAGGGTATTGGCATGAATGGATTCCACCGTGCTCCAGACCTGCGGTAACATCCCTGGCCAGTCGGACGAGTTATGTGTTTGCCCCCCGAACATGAAGAATGGCGCACCGTCAACAAACAAAGCGTACCGCCCGTCCTTCTTGACAATCTTCGGTATTTCGTTACCGGAATCCTGGCCATAAATATTAACCGAAACCGCAGGCAGGATTAAGAAAAGGAAACAAAATATTCGGGCAATTTTTGTAATCCGATTGTTCATTGAAATTAAAATTTACGTATGTATTGCCAGGTTTAAATACCTGTCGGAAAAATTAAACTCGTTTTGCTTTTCCTCACATTATGCTTAATTCACTTAAAAATACTAAAATTTGATCCGGATTCAACAAAGAAAATTTTATAACTTAAATTCCGTTTGTTTAGCTATAAAATATAATTTGGTATTGATTTTTTAGCGATCCCCGAATAACCGATAAACAACAAAATGAAACCCGAAGATTTCGGATATAATGATAATCTTGAAAAACCAAGAATGGAAAACATCCCCGGTAACTTCGACACAGGGAGGGTTATAGCTGAGCATAAGGAAAGATATATTGTAAAAACCGGGAAAGGTGACCTGGAAGCCGAAATAACCGGCAACCTGCGTTTTACTGCAAAAAGCCGCGAAGATTTCCCGACTGTCGGAGACTGGGTTGCATTAACCTTGTATGAGCCTGGTTTTGCCTTGATTCATAAAATATTTCCAAGATTCTCCATAATCAAAAGGCAGGCGGCAGGCCAGTCCGGTGAAACACAGGTAATAGCAGCTAACATTGATTACGCTTTTTTAGTCCAGTCCGCCGACAGGGATTTTAATATTAACCGGCTTGAACGATACCTGACCCTTTGTAATACATCCAAAGTCCGCCCCGTTATTGTACTCACGAAGATCGATTTAATAACGGATCAAAGGGTAACCGAGATAACCGATAATATCAAAACAAGGATAAAAAATGTCCCGATTATTGCCATAAGTAATGAGACTCATTATGGATACGAAGTAATAAAAGGGGCTATTGAAAAAGGTAAGACGTATTGTATGCTTGGATCTTCCGGAGTGGGGAAATCCACCTTGCTGAATAACCTGTCAGGCAGAGACCTAATGAAAACGGATACTATCAGCTCAAACACACATAAAGGACGGCATATTACCAGTCACAGGGAATTGATCATTCTCGACAACGGCGGGATCCTCATCGATAACCCGGGTATGAGAGAAGTCGGAATTACTGATACATCCGAGGGGCTTGAAATCACCTTCGAAAGGATCGACAACCTTGCCGGTCATTGTAAATTCAAAGATTGCACCCATACCGTTGAAGCCGGTTGTGCGGTTCTTGAAGCCATTGCCAAAGGAGAAATGGATAAAAGTTCATACAGGAATTTCCTGAAAATGAAAAAAGAGAAAACTTTTTTTGAATTCACAGTCGCTGAAAGACGAAAACGTGACAGGAAGTTCGGGAAAATGGTTAAGAATTTTAAAAAAGACATGAATAAAAATAAAGACTGAACTGATTCCTCCCTGGTCTATGATCCACAGACCACCAATCCATCGCTCTTCCCCGGTTGAAGGGTCTGTCCCGGTCGTCACACGACCCCATCTCCGGTCGTAGCATCCACTACGACTTTAAAGCCTTAAGCCGCTACTACACGAATAAACAATTTCGAAATTATTTAATACCGTTTTAATAAACACCATCAACGCCTTCGGCCTTTGGACATAACATTTTTCTATGTTACTCCCGTGGTCTGTGGCACACAGACTACTCCTACCCCGTGGTCTGTGGCACACAGACTACTCCTACTCCCGTGGTCCGTGTCACACAGACCACCAACCTGCAATCCATAACATTTTTTATCCCTGCAAATCATCCGTTAAATATTATTATCTTTAAAAGATCAATCATCTCAGTTCCATTAAAAAATCTTATTTATGAAAAGACTACCACTCCTTTTCCTGGCACTACTTTCACTCGGCGCCTGCAAAAAACCTTCTGAAAAAAAATTTGTCGATATCAGCGGGATCGACAATTCGGTAAAACCCGGAGATAATTTTTTCCGCTATGTGAACGGGAAATGGTATGATACGGCGAAAATACCGGCCAGCCAGGCAGGAGTGGGCGCTTATATGTTTATGAACTATCCGCAACGATTACGCTTGCAGGGTATACTGGATAGTGTTTCTCAAAGCCATAATCCCCCGGGTAGTATTGAACAAAAGGTTGGCGATTTTTACGCTTCGGGTATGGACACGGCCACTATTAACCGGCGCGGTTATGAACCCCTCAAACCTGTTCTAGAACGCATCAGCGCCATCCATGACATCCCGACGTTAATGAAGTTTGTCACGGACGAGGAAAAACTGCAAAATTCCTCTATCCTGGGTTTTTACGTTTCTCCTGATAACAAAAACAGCAACCTGAATATTGCCCATTTTTACCAGGCCGGCCTCGGTTTACCCGACCGGGATTATTATTTCAAAACGGATTCCCAGACCCTGGCTGTTCAAGAAGCCTATCGGAAATATATTGCTAAGCTATTTATGTTAACGGGCAGTGATTCGTCAGAAGCCGGCAAAAACGCAAACCTGGTTTATGACATAGAAAAGCAAATGGCGGCTTCCCACAAAACGAATGTCGAACTGCGTGATGTAAAGGCCAATTTCAATAAAATGTCGGTTTCGGATCTGAATAAAAGGCAAGTCAATATAGGATGGCAGGCTTTGATGAATAATTTAGGAGCCAAAGTAGATTCCGTTGATGTATCGCAACCGGCGTATTATGAAAAACTCAACGCATTGCTGAAATCCATTCCCGTCAAAGACTGGAAAGTTTATCTGACGGCAAGCAGTCTCAGGAGATATGCGGGTGTACTGGGTAAAACCTTTACCGATGCTTCCTTTGCCTTTACAAAAGTCATGCAAGGGCAAGCCGTTCAAAAATCACGGGGTGAAATTATGGCGAATGCCGTAGATAATGAGCTGGGCGAAGCGTTAGGGCAATTGTATGTAAAAAAGTATTTCACGGAAGCCGCCAAAAAGCGGGCACAGGAATTGGTAAATAATTTGCAGAAAGCACTGGAAGCAAGGATCGATCACCTGGACTGGATGAGCGATAGCACAAAACAAATGGCCAAAGAAAAATTAGCCGCCATCACCAAAAAAATCGGATACCCGGATAAATGGAGGGATTACAGTAATGTGAATATTACCAGAGGCAGGTATTTTGAAAATGTAGTCGCGGCCGATAGTAATGATTTTCAATTCCAACTCGCCAAGCTGGGGCAACCGGTGGATAAGACGGAATGGTTCACGACTCCATCCACAGTTACCGCCTATAATAATCCCAGTGCCAATGAAATCGTTTTCCCGGCAGGTATCCTGCAATTTCCTTATTTCGATAATGACGCGGATGACGCCATCAATTACGGAGGTATCGGCATGGTCATCGGCCACGAAATGACCCATACTTTCGATGACCAGGGCGCGCAGTTTGACCAATACGGCAATGTAAAGAACTGGTGGACTAAAGAAGATTATAAAAAGTTTAAAGCAAATACACAAAAGGTAATCGATGAGTACAATACATTTACCGTTCTGGACAGCCTGCCTGTTAATGGCGCCCTGACCGTTGGCGAAAATACAGCGGATATCGGGGGCCTGGCGATTGCCTATGATGCATTCAAGATGACCAAAGAGGGGCAGGACACTGCAAAGATCAATGGCTTTACACCGGACCAGCGTTTCTTTTTATCATTTGCGCGAATCTGGAGGGTAAAAATGACGGATGAATTCCTTCGTCTTTGGATAAACACCAATCCGCATTCCCCGCCTTTGTGGCGCGTTAACGGCCCGCTGATGAACTTTACTCCTTTTTATACGGCTTTCAACGTGCAGCCAGGCGATAAAATGTACCTGCCGGAGAATAAGCGATTGAAAATCTGGTAGGCCATAATTATAGGTCTTTCACTTCAACGATAATGAAATTTCATCCGGACCTGTTTTTCTTTATCATAATATTTCTATTCATTCTTTATCTTTTTATCAGGATTATTTATTCCCGGATAAAAAAAAGGCCTTTGAGTAAACAATGGACGAAGGCAATAAAATATTTGGGTCAATTGTCGCTGGGATTGGGCGTTCTGCTTCAATTAATCGACCTGTCATCAGCACTTGGCCAGATAAATTCATCTTTGACAGCCGGGACGATAGCCGGAGGACTGAGAGCAACACTGTTTTCAACCCTCCATGGTCTTATTGTTTATCTTTTTGCATTGGTATTATTTATCATCTTACGCTTAACAGGCAAAATGAAACCCGGTTGATGTCGATGAATTTTATCGTTTTTGTATTCTCGGAGTTGTCGTAATGCGCCGGTTATTAACACCACGACGAACTTAAAAATTTCATAGGTTTCGGGAATTTAAAACGATGAATTAATTTAATGAGTGGATCATTATCGGATTTAATTTCGGGTTTATTCTTGATCTTTACTTTACGAGCTCTTTATTATCATTAATAATTAATCCTGGAGTAAGTAAAGAAAATATGGCTTTGGAACATATCGGGAACATTTACGAAATCGTCCGGTATCCGGTAAAATCAATGCGGGGAATCCCCGTGGATTCCGCATTTCTAGGATGGCACGGAATTAAAGGCGACCGACGCTTCGCTTTCCGTCGGGCCGGGGATGATAGCGGCTTCCCCTGGCTTTCGGCTAGTCGTCTCCCCGGGCTACTCTTATACCAACCCATAGGGTTAATAGATAATTCAGGGGAACCTCTGCCTACTCATGTTCACAAACCGGATGGTACAACCTTTGAGATAGGGAGCAATACATTGAATGATGAAATATCTTCACTATTCGGAAGCCCCGTAGAACTGGTGAAACTTAATCACGGAATCTTCGACGAAGCGGCTATTTCAGTCATCAACCTGGCAACGATAGCAGGCATTGGTCATAAACTGGGTATGAATGCCGACCGGCGGAGATTCAGGGCGAATATTTTCGTCAAAACGGAAAATGAAGAAATGTATTCCGAAGATAGCTGGGTCGGGAAGAGGCTGGTGTTCGGCGAAAGCGAAAAGGGCCCGGCGGTGAATGTCACCCTGCGGGACGAACGCTGCATGATGATCAACCTTGATCCAGATACGGCAAAACAGGATGCTCGATTTATGAAAACCGTGGTCCAGCTTAATAATAATTATGCGGGTATATATGCCACCGTAGTCCGTACAGGAACTTTACATGTCGGTGACCGGGTGAGCCTCTTTCCGGAGTAATTCCTTATGTAGCCCTATCAATTAAAATAATTAATATGGAATCAGTTGTGACCGGAGAACCTTCGGGAGCAAACATGGAAAAGATAATGGATGTTTACCTTTGGCATAAGGCCACTGTTAATAAATATATAGTTCGGGGAAAAATAATTGGACTTGGTCCCATGCCGACAGGGGAAATATGACCATTTTCAAAATCTGTGCGGCAGCGGAGTAGTTCGTCAAGGAAGGACCATTCCTTCCTGAAGGCCTGGGAAAAAGATTCGTTATCCATGATTGGAACGGCAGCCTGTTCCCGGATTGAAAAAATACTTTCATTGTAAATTGCAGGGGTATTAAAAATTCGTCCGCCTCGTTAGCAGATAATATCATATGTGGGTATGAAAGAATTTGAAATTAAAAAAGTAACGTCGTCGGATCTCGATCAATTACGGTCGATCAGCATCCGGACCTTCCGCGAAACTTTCGGGACCGCCAACACCGAAGAAAATATGAAATTGTACCTGGAAGAAAGTTTTAACCCGGAAAAACTGAAAGAAGAAATATCCGAACCTGGCAGTGAATTTTTTTTTGCCACTTTGAACCAAAAGGTAATCGGCTATTTAAAGCTCAATTCCGGGCTGGCCCAGACAGAAATGAAAAGCGAAAATTCGATTGAAATAGAACGCATTTATGTGCTGAAGAATTTTCAGGGGAAGAAGGCAGGTCAGTTTCTTTTCGATACAGCGGTAAACATAGCAAGGCAGAGAAACTGCAGCTTTTTATGGCTCGGTGTATGGGAAAAAAATTTTAAGGCTCTCGGGTTTTACCGGAAAAACGGAATGGTGGAATTTAACCGGCATTTATTTATGCTCGGCAATGACAAGCAGACAGATATCATGATGAAACTTTCCATGACAACGAATTGAATAATGAACAGGTTTGTTGATTTGCTTATAATGACTAATTTTCCGGTTTGCTACTCCTGATTGCGTGATATATACACCTGGCGGGTACGGTAAAAACCTGGGTTTGAGCGCCTGTTATACGCCAATCCATTTGTATTAATTCCACGACGTTGATAAAATAAATTATTAAATGAATAATGAACGAATCAATATAAGGAAAACCGAAATATTATCTGATCATTGGTACATTCTAAAAAAAGTAATCTACGATTTTCAGAAAAAGAACGGGGAATGGGAAACGCATACCAGGGAGGCTTATGACCGGGGAAATGGTGCAACTATTCTGCTCTATAATAAAGAAAGTAAAACGGTGATCCTAACACGGCAATTCCGCCTGCCTACCTATGTCAATGGTAATGATACCGGAATGCTCATTGAAACCTGCGCTGGATTATTGGATAAGGACAACCCGGAAGATTGCATTAAAAAAGAAACGGAAGAAGAAACCGGATACAGGATATCCCGGATCGAAAAAATATTTGAATCTTATATGTCCCCCGGCTCGGTAACGGAAATCCTGCATTTTTTTATCGCTGAATATGAAAAAAACATGAAGGTAAGCGAAGGAGGAGGGTTGGACCATGAACAGGAAGATATCGATGTGCTTGAGCTGAATTTTGATGTTGCCTTCAACATGATCTATACCGGGGAGATCAGGGATGGCAAAACGATCATGTTATTGCAATATGCCAAAATTCATAACCTTTTATAATGGAAAAACAACCTCAAATGGTATTAGTGGCCGGGCCCTATCGTTCCGGAACACATGATGATCCGATACTGATCAAAAAAATGCGGATGCCATAAATGAAATAGCCCTGGCCGTTTACAGGAAAGGTCATTTGCCCGTACTGGGAGAATGGTTTGCCCTACCCCTCATTGAAACAGCCGGTTCAAAAAAAACGGGAGATGCCATCTGGAATGAACTGTTTCATCCTGTAGCGAAAAGGCTGATCAGTAAATGCGATGCCGTTTTCAGGATCGGAGGCGCTTCCTCGGGTGCGGACGAAATGGTAAAAGCCGGAAAGGCATGTGGAAAAAAAATAATATTCAGTATTGATGAACTGGAATAGCAATAGCCTTTAGCTGTTTTATCAATATTATCTGAAAATTATTC
>CAYNCU010000141.1:0-11222 GCA_964395765.1 uncultured Roseivirgaceae bacterium
GTCTTACCAGGGCGGCGTTGGAGGCTTATGTTGAATTCAACGACGAAGAATTTCCTGAATTTCGCAGGATGGTCCATGAAACCGTAAAGATCGGCGCCGATAACCCGGATAATTATTACCTCAACGCGCAGATCAGCGGCAAGTCAGAATACCGCATCACCGGTAAAAGGAACACCATTGACTATATCGGATTTTTCACCCAAAATGGAAATTATGGAACGACTGGGGGAATGGCCCCCTGCGGCTCACTGGAATCAAAGGAGCTGGTTACCGGTGCGGACGGCAGCTTTGAGATCATTTTAAGCAAGACCAGGAAAGGCAGCAACTGGCTGAAAACCGAAGACAATACAAGTCTCGTAATTGTCCGGCAGACCTACTTCGACCGTAATAATGAAAAACCTGCCGATTTGATCATTGAAAAAATAAACGGTTCAAAAGTACCCGGTCCCCTCACTGCCGAGAAAGTTGACAAGGGACTGGAAACTGCAGCACTCTTTGTGGCCGGGGCGCCGATGTTATTTGCCCGGTGGGCGAACGGTTTCAGGAAACATCCGAATCAATTACCCGTGTTCGACCCGGCAACATCAAATGCAGCCGGCGGCGATGCCGGTATTATCTACCATCACAGCTACTGGAAACTGGAAGACGATGAGGCACTGGTGATAAAATTCACTCCCCCGGAATGTGAAAACTGGAACTTCCAGTTGAATAACTATTGGATGGAATCCCTGGATTACAGGTATTTTCCTGTTTGCATCAATAAAAACTCAGCGAAGGCTGAAACGGATGGAAGCATTACTATAATCGTCTCAAAAAATAATCCAGGGCATGCGAACTGGATCGATACGTGCTATCACCGTGAAGGGACCATGTGCCTGCGATGGTATCGCTTGCAGCCAGGAATAAAACCCGGTGAACCGGATTGCCGCGTAATGAAAATTTTGGAAATTGCGTGACATGAGAAAGCCAAGGATTGTAAAATCAACAGGGTATAAAAACAAACCGGCCTGGTTCCACCTTGTCAATGGCATTTGGAAAAGTTGTTATTTTCTCGGGGCTAAAGTTAAAATTGAAAAAGACCACTTGATCAGTCTGGCCAGGAAACAAACAGGACTTCAATTCCTGGGTGAGGATTTTTGGGAGGAACCGCTGGACCGGCTCGTGGATTCCATCAACCATGAAGCGGAACTTCACCCGGTCGGGAGATATATAGCGCAAAAACGTATTACCAGTTTATTGGAAACCCGCTTGCGGGCCGAAATGTGGTTTCGCAAAAAACCGGAAATTCTTGATCAGGAACTTTACCCGGTCAACCTCATATGCGGCTTGCAGCGTACCGGCACCACGAAATTGCAACGCCTGCTGGCCGCCGATCCTGATCATAGGGTATTGTTAAGCTGGGAAGCGATTAATCCTTTTCCCCTCGACGGCGTTAACAGGGACATCGAACAACGGAAAAGAGCGGCCCGGGTAAGCGAGAAAGCGCTGCGAATGATTTCACCGGGATTTTTCTCCATTCATCCGGTTGAATATGAAAAACCGGAAGAGGATATACTTTTACTGGATGTCACTTTTCTCAGTACGACGCCCGAAGCTATCATGCATGTTCCCTCCTATGCCGCCTGGCTTGAAAAAACGGATCAAAAGGATGCTTATACTTATGCCGTGAAACTGATGAAATTCCTTCAGTACCAGCGACCGGCAAAAAAATGGTTGTTGAAAAGTCCGCATCACATGGAATTTCTTGATCTGGCGCATAAACATTTCGGCAAAGTACATTTTATCTGGACCCACAGGAACATGCTGGAGAGCCTGCCTTCCTTCCTGAGCATGGTGGCGCATAGCCAGGCCATTTTCAGCAACCGGGTAAGTCTGGATAATGTTGCCCGCCACTGGGTAAGAAAAACGGCTTATATGCTTGAAAAAGGGATCGAATTCAGGCAAGCCCATCCCGGTGAACAATTTACGGATGTATATTATGAAAACCTTGTTGAATCTCCCATGAAGGTCCTGGAAGAGATCTACCGGAATGGAAATGTCATTACTCCGGATCTTCGTCAAAAATTTCTTGAAACAGACAAGCGTAATACCGCCAACCGCTACGGTGTTCATGTTTACCACCCGGAAGATTTCGGTTTAAGCACAACAATGCTGAATGACAGATTTAATCATTATACGGAATTTCTTAAAACGATCGGGAGATAGAAAATGACCAAATCGGAAGGCAGTTATTCAAATGCTTTTACCGCCACATGGAAGGGAATAACCGATCTGTTCCGTAAGCAGAAAAACCAGGTGCTATTGAAGGAAGAGGATCGCATCGAGGGGAAACAGGTAATGATAACGGGAGCGAGTTCAGGTCTCGGGCTGGCAGCGGCGCTTGACCTGGCCCGCCGCGGGGCGCACCTCTGGATGGCCTGCCGGTCCGGGATCCCCGCGAAAGGCGAATGGGTCAGGAAACTTTCCGGAAATGATCATGTGGAAATGTTACCCGTGGATCTTTCCGATATGGATTCTATTGTCGGGCTGGTAAACAAATTGAAGGATTCGCGTGTCAGGCTGGATGTTCTCATCTGTAACGCTGGCATCGTTCCGGCCAGTAGCAGGAAAACCAGACAGGGACTCGAAGAAATGTTCATGGTTAATTACCTGGCCAAGTTCCTGCTGGTCCGTTTACTCCTGGAAAACAACCTTTTCAATACCGGTAACCAGGATGTTCCAAGGATAATATTTGTTTCTTCCGAAAGTCACAGGAACCCGAAGGATTTCGACTGGGAAGGTTTCGGGAAGTTTAAGGATTATGCCATGAATAAGTCCGTGGAGCTTTATGGCTATTATAAACTGCTGATGACCACCTTTGCCAATGAACTTTCCAGGAAACGGAATACCGGCGGTCAAACCCGGTATTCCGTTTTCGCCTTATGTCCCGGTCCGGTTAACAGCAATATTGCCCGTGAAGCACCCGGCTTTGTAAAACCCTTATTAAAAATTATTTTCCGTTTTTTTTTCCGGTCGCCGGAAGCTGCCGTAAAGCCGGTCATCTATTTTGCCTGCTCCCCTGAGGTACAGGGTAAGCCGTTGGATTACCTTTTCCTGATGAGCAGAAAGGATATGGATTCAAAAGCCACGGATGAAAAAAATGGTATAATGCTTTGGGAGCTTTCAGAGAACCTGTTGAAGGATTACGGGTTTGAGTTTTCAAATTTATGATTTAGGATCTAAATCAATTAAAAGATTTTTTTTCTAATGAACGAAACTTTAACCACAAAGTACTCCATGTCGGCACAATGGATACAATGTTTTGGGACCGGGTCTTAACCTTGTGTACATTGTGTAATCCCGATAATCCCGATTCCGATTGCTATCGGGACAATCGGGATCGGGACTTTGTAGCCATTGTGGTTAAATTCCTTCTAGTTGTTTTCCTCCATCCTGTTTTAAAATGTCAATTTCTCTGCGGACGTCCGCGGCCTCTGCGGTTAAAAAATTATTCGTCATTTACTTTTAATGTGATACTCCGCTGCAAGGTAGGTTTCCATGCCGGGGTAATCGATAAAGGATTTTGTATCGGTATAAACTTTGATCATCCTGGGAATGATGATCAGCGGGTTCCCGAAAAACCGGAATGGATTAAGCAGGTCCTTACTTTCTTTAACCTGTTCTTCGACAATGCCGTCAAACCATGGGCTGTTATCGGTTAATTTTTCATTGACTACATTCCGTACATAATTCCACAAGGGATGAAAACGGAGCGATAAAGGGGTATGTCCGTTATGCCAGCGATCGATGAATTTATCATAATCCAGGTTTTTTTTCCTGGAGAACAACGTTAACAGGCAGGCACCGGGGGTACGCACGCCGTCTTTCCAGGTTTTCGGATAGGAAACAGGCAGCGCTTCGGTTACCCTGTATCCTCCGTAAAAACCTTCCGCCTGAATGAGATCCTGAACCGGGCTTCCATCGTCACTAATGAGGGATATGGCGGCAATCCTGGATTTGCCAAAAGGGATAACCGATATTGCCGGCGGAGGTATTTCGGTTAGCGTGAATTTTATCGAAACCGGTTTTAATTCCTTTATTACACCGGTAACCGTTTCAAAGATCCTATTTTTGAAATCAGCATAATTTTCGTTTTCTTTTCCTCGGATCAGGTAAATTTCTTTATTCATTCTGAAAATCCCGGTTAAATTGATATTTTGGAATGATTATAGGAAAATAAAATTTCAATTTCAAACCATTGCAATTTTTAAATGAAAGTTCTCATTACCGGGGGAGCCGGTTTTTTAGGTAAAGCCATTGTCGAAGAATTACTGGATAAGGATTCGCCCCTTCAAGCCGGCACGATCCGGATCCTGGACAAACTTGAATATCATGGGAAACCGGATTCCCGTGTTCAATACCTGAAAGGAGATATCCGGAATTATGATGAAGTGAATGAAGCATGTAAGGGAATGGATTTCGTAATTCATTCGGCGGCCATTGTCGACTGGGGAACAAAACCGGAGGACGAAGTTTATGCTGTGAACTATGAAGGAACCAGGAATGTTGTCAATGCCTGCCTTGCAAACAATGTTTCAGGACTTGTTTATACCAGTTCCCTGGATACTGTCATCAGCGGAAAAGCACTTACCGGCATTGATGAAACGCAGCCTTATCCTGATAAACATCCCAACATGTATTGTGAAAGCAAATGCCTGGCAGAGAAGCTGGTGATGTCGTCGAACAATGAAAAACTGCACACCTGTGTTTTGCGGCCCTCCGACATATATGGCGAAGGCGATCCCTATCATATTACTCCCCTGATTGATATGGCGAAGGGCGGCTTTTATATACGCCTGGGAAACGGGAAGGCAAAAAGTCAACATGTATATGTAAGGAACATTGCCTGGGCGCATGTGCTGGCGGCCAAAGCGCTGGCTGAAAAAAACAGGAAGGTGGAGGGGAATGTTTACTTTATCACTGATGCGGAAGGCTGTAATTTTTTCAAATTCTTCGACGAAATCGTTGAAAAAGCGGGATACAGGATCTGGCCGAAAAACATGTGGTTGCCTTATAGATTGGCTTACACGTTGGGTGCCATTTCAGAATTTATTGCATTCCTGTTACGCCCGGTAAAATATTATAATCCCCAACTAAGCCGTTTTGCCGTGATGTATACCTGCACGGATTTTACCTTCAGTGCAAAAAAGGCAAAAGAGGATTTCGGGTTTACGCCGAAATACGATCATGATACGGCGATGGAGAATACGGTGAGGCATTTTAAAAAATGAATATTCTTTCATCCCCCATCAGAGTCTCTCGAAGTGAACTCTGATGTTGATAAAATGAATCGTATACTATTCATCAGGGTCCCTTTCAGGTGACCCTGATGGGGAGAATGAGATTTCTCTGCTCATTTTCTCATGAAAAAGATGACATCCCCGGACAAGGTACTGCACGGCTGGAAGTGCGGTTCCGGGGTCTCCCATAGTTTAGTAACATCTCGTTAGAACCTCCTCTTCAAACCAGCTCGCCCCTTAAGCCTGCCACAGGTAACCTACTTTAAAGTCCCTGCCCCGTTAAAGTTTTTTGCAATGCTTTGTTGCTGGTGGTAGTGACCCGTTTTCTGTAATAAAAGCTAAAGTTGCAATCCAATTTATTTCTCTCCGCCTTAGTCACACAAAATGGATGCTTCTAATGGTCTGTGAGCCACAGACCATGGAGAGGAAATCTCAAGAAACTTTTAACCAGTTAGCATTTCCGGAAACTTATGGAAGAGTAATTTCATTCTTTAACGGTTGATTCCTACTCAAGGCCGAAAATGACTTTTCTTTTTTTGTTTGTCAATTCTAATGAGTTTCCTGACCGAAAGTTTTTCCGTTGAAGAAAGCTTACGCTACAGGTTATTGCAGGAAAATGGCGTGTAAAAAATTCATCGGCGTCGAATCTTAGCTCTGCGAACCTCTGTGACTCCTCTGCGTAACTCTGTGAAAGTATAAAAAACACCTCATGAACCACAATGGTCACAATGCCGGCACAATGCGCGCAATGTTGAAATGTATTTTCAATGAGCGGGAAATTCCGAGGACATGATTAATTTTTAAATGTGTAAGGCAATCCGGTTCACTCTTCCACCAGCGAAATATGCACCTTTGACTCCATCACCGAATTTGCCGTTCCGCGAAAGGATCCAGTAACCGGCAGCGTATCTTTTTGATCCGGGCTGACAGCGACCGCAATGTGATCGTTAGCTACGGCAAGTCCTGAAGTGGGATCGAATCCAATCCACCCGGCACCGCCGATATACGCTTCCATCCAGGCATGCAGATCGTGATCCTCTTCCCTGCCGAAATTATAGTTATAGCCGCTCACAAAACGGGAAGGAATGCCGGCTTCCCTCAGGAGGGCCATCTGAAGGACAGCGATATCCCGACAGGAGCCTTTTTTCAACTGCAGGGTCTTAACGGGTTTATAGGGTTCCCCGGTTTCGCGGTTAATTATTTCAATTTCTGAATGTAAGTAGGAGGTTGTCCCGGTAAGGAATCCTACGGTCTGATAGTTGCTCATCTTCATAAGATCTTCTGCTATTCCGCGAACCCCGGTACTTTCTCCCCCGGGAACCAGGAAGGATTCAAGTAGAGGATCCCCGATCCCCGGGTTGAACGGTAACTGTGTCTGTGACTGTGGGTGGATCAGGAAATCCAATGGCTTTACCGGAAACATTTCAACCGTCATATCAGCCCCGATCCGCAATTCGTTGTGTATTCCCGAAAACCAGGCTATCTCTGCCAGGTTCCCGTTCTTGTCAATCATCGCCTTCCTGCCTTCCGGCAAAGGATCAACATTCAATTCGTAATTTATCAATCGCTGCCTGAAATCCGTGCGCGGCCGGAACCGTAAAATATGCGGTTCAAGAAAAACCGGCCTATCAAACCGGTAATTGGTCGTATGCCGGATATTTAAAATCATACTGATTTCTGTCCGTTTATTTTATCAAGAATATTATTCATCCAATTTTCAGGAAGCTCATCCACGGCATTTGCGATTTTCTCGCGCCAGACCTGTGAAATATCCTGTAAATCATTCTTTTCAAAACGGTGTTCAATGAGCTGGTATGAATTATTCCGGTATACGACGATATCAATAGGATAATCCACATCGTTGGAGCTGATATAGGTTCCGTCAAAGGACAGGAAAGCACTTTTCAGGGCAAACTTTATATCGGATTCGAATTTTATGGAACGGTCCAGGATGGGCTTCCCGTAACCGGTATTCCCGATGATAATATAAGGGGTGGCTTGCGTAACCTCTATCCAGTTTCCCTCCGGGTAAAGCATGAACACCTTGCTTTCCTTGTCATTTTCCAATTGCCCCCCCACGATCGCCGACAGATTGAATTTCAATCCGCTTTCCACGAGAGATTTATGATCCTCCTCCTTCACTCTTCTCATCTGGACGGCAAAGGCATTCACCGCTTTGTATAACTTATTAAATTCCTTATCCTGTTCTTCCAGCACTTCTGTAAAATAGGTGATGGCCTTATCCCGGATGGAACGCAGGCCGGCGGTCATGATATAAAGAGAATGCTTGTTCCGGTTCAGGACAAAAGTTTTCTTGGCCCGGGTAGTTTCATTTCCGGAGGTGATCCGTGTATCGGATAATCCGACGATCCCGGATTTTAAAAGAATACTTAAGCAGAAGGTCATAAGTTTATCAAATATAATTTGAAAAATAACAATCATAAACCGCCTTCGAAATATCCCCGATCTTCGCCTGGAGGTTGTCGAGATATTCATGAAGGCCGGCAATTATAATATCATTGATATCAAAAAACTCTATTTCCGACCGGATGGAACCCATTTTTTTTTCGGCCGGGTTGGAAAATCCCCCGCCGCGCTGGCCTGAAATGACCCGCAGGGAAGCTTCCCCTTTTTTCAGGCAATAAAGAATCGCCCGGGGAAACTCCTGGTCCAGGATGAGGAATTCCGTGATCTGTCCCGGGATGATTTTCCCGTATTTCCGGCGGTACATATTATAGGCACTCACCGATTTGAGCAGGGCGGTCCAGTGGATCAGGTCGATCGGCGAGCCAATGGATTCCGCGGAAGGAAGAAGAATATGATATTTTACATCCAGTATCCTGGAAGTATTATCGGCTCTCTCCAGCATCTGCCCCAGCTTCCCGAAATGCCATCCTTCCGCATGGGAAATGGTTGATTCACTGATTCCGCAGATCAATTGGCAACTGCTTTTTATATGATTAAAGAATTCCCGTGGGTCCCTGGACCGAAGGAAATCCGAATTTACGGCTTCATAAATGAACAAATAAAGGGAATTGATTTCTTCCCAAAGTTCCCTGGTAAGATTTTCCCGGACGATACGGGCGTTTTCCCTGGCTTTGGCAATGCATGAAAATATTGAATCCGGGTTTCTCTCATCAAATCCGATAAACCGGATAACTTCTTCTTTATTCTGACCGTTGTAAAATTGGTTATAAAGATCCTTGGCCCCCGTAATCACCACAAGCGGCATCCATTGTTCTTTCATACCGGCCGGAAGGTCCAATACCAGATTGAAATTAACGTCCAGGAAGCGTGCATTATTTTCCGCCCGTTCAATGTAACGAAACATCCAGAATATTGAATTGGCAACCCGGCTCAGCATAGAATTCAATTGTTTAAGATCCACGTGTCCTTGCTCCCGCCACCCTGTGATGAATTAACCACCAGAGATCCTTTCTTTAAAGCCACCCGTGACAATGCCCCGGGGATTACTTTTATCTCTTCCCCATACAGAATATAGGGCCGCAGATCCACATGCCTCGGCTCAATTCCCTCTTCAATGATACTGGGTACCGTGGACAGGGATAAGGTCGGCTGGGCAATATAATTTCGTGGATTCGCTTTAATCCTGGTTTGAAATTCAGCAATATCTTCTTTTGTCGACTTAGGCCCGATCAGCATTCCATAGCCTCCTGCAGAATTGGTTTCTTTAATAACCAGTTCACCGATATGTTCCATGACGAATTGAAAGTCATCCGGTTCTTCACAGAGGTAGGTTTTCACATTGTTCAGAATCGGGTCTTCATCCATATAGTATTTTATGATGCGCGGAACATAAGCATAGATGGCCTTATCATCGGCGATGCCGGTACCCGGCGCATTCGCAAGACCCAACCTGCCTTTTTTATAAACATCCATCAGGCCAGGAACTCCTAACATCGAATCAGGACGGAAAAAACGGGGATCAAGAAAAGTATCGTCAATTCGCCGGTAGATCACATCTACTTTCTGAAGTCCTTTTGTGGTCCGCATGTAGATATTATTGTTTTCCGCCACCAGGTCATTGCCTTCCACCAACTCTACGCCCATCTGCAGGGCGAGATAGGAATGCTCGAAAAAAGCGGAATTATAAAAGCCGGGTGTCAGTAACGCAATGGTAGGGTTGTCAACCGGAGAAATAAATTCGAGCATCTCATGAAGTAGCGATGGGTAATCCTGGATGATTCGCACTCCCAACCGGTTGAAAAGATCGGTGAATGTCCGTTTTAATATTTCCCGGTTCTCAAGCATGTAGGATACCCCGGAAGGGCAACGGAGATTATCTTCCAGCACATAAAAATTTCCATCGGAATTGCGTACAATATCCGTTCCGGTAATGTGACACCAAACGCCTTTCAGGGGATCGAGACCCATACAACTTTCAAGGTAACAAGGACTGGAATAAATTATTTCCTTTGGGATGACCGAGTCCTTCAGGATCTTCTGATCGTGGTATATGTCATCGATAAAGAGATTGAGGGCATAAATCCTTTGCTGCAGACCCTTATCAATAAATTGCCAGTCTTTTTTGTCCATGATACGGGGTATAATATCCAGTTTCAGAATTCTCTCAATACCTTCATCATCCCCATAAACATTAAAAGTCATTCCCATCTGGCGTTGGGCTTTGTCGGTGGCTTCCTGAAGTTGTACCAGGTTTTCGTCTGAAATTTTACTGAAATGTTCATAAAACATTCGGTAAGCAGGCCTGATGTTTCCTTGCTCATCGATCATTTCATCATAGAGGCCCCTGGCTGAATAATTCTCCTTGTTCATTTTTACAATAAAAACAAATATAATCTTAATATTTAAGGAGAATTTCAATAATTTGTGAACATGAATCAATTTAATAACAAATTAAAAAATAGAATGAAAAGAAAAATTGATCGACCCGGCCGAAGAGGTTTCCTGAAGAAACTTTCAGCTACCTCCCTGGGTGTCGCCGGTTTGCCTTTGTTAAGCATAGGAAAATCCATGGTAAGTAGTGATATTTCTTTTCCTCCCGGCTCAACCATCCTGTTCCAGGGCGATTCAATTACGGATATGGGTCGGGACAGGGGTAATTATTATCCCAATGAAGACAGCGGCATGGGGCATGGTTATGTTTTCCCGATCGTAGCGGAAATACTGGGTAACAATCCGGGTAAAAACCTGAAATGCTATAACCGGGGTATCAGCGGCAATAAAGTTTACCAGCTTGCCGACCGCTGGGATGACGATTGTTTAAATCTGAAGCCGGATGTATTGAGTATCCTGATTGGCGTCAATGATTTCTGGCATACTCTTACCTATGGCTACAAAGGGACGGCTCAGACCTATGAGTCTGATTTCAGGAAATTACTTGACAGGACTTTAAAAAGCCTGCCCGATGTAAAATTAATTATCGGCGAACCTTATGCCATTAAAGGTGGCTCGGCCATCAATGATAAATGGTTCCCCGACTTCCTGGCCTACCAGAAAGCCGCCCGCAGTATAGCTACAGACTATAAGGCAAAATTTATTCCTTTCCAATCTATTTTCGATGAAGCGTTAAAATCGGCACCGGTTACCTACTGGAGCCCGGATGGCGTCCATCCCTCCATTGCAGGCGACTGGCTGATGAAGAATGCATGGTTGAAAACCTATTTCGGGTAATTAACTTCACGGACCGTGATTTAAGTCTAATAAATAAAAATGCCTTGAAGAATTTATACATTGTCTTCAAGGCATTTTAAAAAGACAGATTGTTATTGGTTATTTTTTGTCGTAAACATAGGTACGGTTTCGTTGGCCACGCGTGGACTTCGAAGTATAATCGATCTCAAGTGTCTTAGGATCCTGTAATTTCCATACCTCAACGATATCCATTGACATGGTATCCCCGTTCCGTTCAAATTCCATATGAGAATTTACAGTAAGGCTATTTCCGTCGGACGACCAGTT
>CAYNCU010000142.1:0-11184 GCA_964395765.1 uncultured Roseivirgaceae bacterium
GCCGTTACCCTACCAACTAGCTAATCAGACGCATGCCCCTCCTCAGCCGCCGGAGCTTTAGCAAATAGTGCCATGTGACACCCCTGCTTTATGGGGTATTAATCCATGTTTCCACGGGCTATCCCCCTGCTGAGGGCAGGTTACATACGCGTTACGCACCCGTGCGCCGGTCGCTTCCCGCATTGCTGCGGGAGATGCCCCTCGACTTGCATGTATTAGGCCTGCCGCTAGCGTTCATCCTGAGCCAGGATCAAACTCTCCATAGTATTATGCTATCTGACCCCCTGCCTCCCGGCAAGGGCAGGCAGTAAGTTGCCTTGCTGCCTTTGTTGTCTCTTGGTCCTGGCTGACTCAATGTTTCACCTGTCGTTTCCAATTGTTTCTCAGGTCCGCTACCTTCATCCGTTCAAAGAACTTTTTTCCCTTCCCCTTTTTCCCCGCCAAAAGTTCCAAACCTTTCGAGAGATTAAAGGGAAGGGGTTTTTAAAAAACGCTTGCAAAAATAGGTATCCCCTCTGCTAACAACAAATTTATTATCAAAATAATTACAAGAAGATCAAAAACCCGAAATAGCAAATCTGATATCGTATATCACAAATTATGATAATGATTTTCGAGGGTTGATTTCTAAATTTAGATCAGCGACTCTTCTTCCGGGAGCCCATTGACATCATTAATCTTCGGATAACGATAGGTTTTTCTATTGAGATGGTTCATTTAATGAAAAATCAAAAATCGTATATCGCAAATTTCATTGCTTCTTCCTTTTATACAGTGGCACCGCGCTGCAAGCTTCACCGAACATTAAGCTTGTTACGACCGGTGTCAGCAAGCGCGTGATTTCCACATAGGCGTATCCGGGTACTGGAAATTTACCACAGCCCTTGATGACCACCTTCTTGTCGCGGTACTTTTCAATATCAACGGATCTAAGGCTATCGTTAAAAAGTGAATTTTCAAGCGCAGTAAGGTCTCCCATGATTACCATATGGGCAATGCCGGAAAGTCTCGTTGCCACCAGCATAAATGCCCACTGGGGAATGATGGCATCTGAACTACAGGTAATCGCAACGTTTTTGTTTTTATAAATATTCCAGTCATGGGTCGTAACAAATTCCCGGAAATCTTTTTCCCTTAATATAAGCCCTTCATATAAATGGTCTTTTAAATCCAGAAGGATCCTTTCCCCGGGGTGATAAAGCGTCTCCAGGTCGAAGGTAATTAGGCTGCTCTGCGCCACCCGGTTGACGATTTCTTCTTCCATATTAAATTTTCGGTTTTGGTATTGTGGTCTGGAATTCTTTTAAGTAAAACGGTTCAAACAACGATGTGTTTTCAAATTTCCGGTTTAAATAATATTCATAGGCTATTTCGCCCACCGTTTTGGCCGATGCTTTAATATCGGTGGAAAAAAATGCATTTGGAAAAGACGAAAGCAAATCCCTGCATTTTACGGCACCGGGCCCGATAAAAAGAATTTTATTTTTTTCAAGGTAGGGACGGAAGGATTCATGGTCAATAACCCTGGCATGGACCGGCTCAATGATCTCCTCCTCCGGTGAAATAAGCAAGGTATATACTTCCATCCTTCTTGCATCAAGCATAGGGCAGAGGAGGGTATCTAAATATTGTTTATTATTTTTAGCTTGTCTGGCAAGCGCTTCCAAAGTGCCGACTGCTATCAAAGGAATGTCTTTTGCAAAGCAAATTCCTTTGGCCGTGGAAACCCCGATCCTCAGGCCCGTGTAGGATCCCGGACCTTTGGATACAGCGACCGCTGATAGATGATCAAAGCCAAGTCGGTTCTTTTTCAGCAATTCCATAATCATCGGCACCAGCCTGGAGGAATGCGATTTATCAATAAATACTTCTGACAAGTCAGTTAATTCCCCATGCGTATGGATGGCGACGGAACATACCGGCGTGGTGGTTTCAATGCTTAAAATGATAATCCGGTTTTGGTCATTATTCATGCAACACGCTCATCATATCCTTAATACCCGCAAGAAAAAAATCACGGAGCACTTTCCGCAAATCAAAAATCGCAAAGTTAACCTTCCTGAAACCGGATTTATAATCGAATTTTAACCAGCCTGATTACGATTAAAATAATATTCCCGACTATTCCTTCTTGGCTAACAGGTCGTCGTATTGCGCGGGTTCATTTAGAACTTTTATGGCCGCCTGCACCTGCGGATCATCATGGAAGGAAGCTTCTACAGCCCCATCATTGAGATAATACCGGCTTGCGATTTCATCGGTCAGGGCATCCTCTATTTCATCTTTGAATTTTACAAGGTCTTTTTGTTTGTCATGCTGCACCTTTGATCTCAGGTCAAGGATCTCGGCTTTTACGCCGCCATTGAACTTCTCTTCCGACGCATAATATTCAAGTGTGTCAATGGTTTTTTCAACATTGGTTTCATAATCATAATCTTTTCCCTGGAGCCAGTTGACAAAGTCGTTGTAATCCGCGTCGGAAACATGGAATTCCCTGGCCGGGGGAATAGATGGATGGGAATAAAAATATTGGGTGGCATAATTAAAGATCAGGCCTTTCGACATCAGATTGATGGTGATTGGCGCGAGTTTTCTCCGGTTAACATCAACATCCGGATCAATTCCTCCGCCATCCCATACCGTTCTGCCGTTCTTGGTTTTAAAGGCAACCTTTAAAGAATCAGGAATCCTTTTTACACTTCCGTCTTCGTTTCTTTCACTGTAATTGATCGCCTGGATACACCGTCCGCTGGGGATATAATATTTTGCCGTGGTCACCTTCAGCTTTGCATTGTAGGTAAGGTCGCGCGTCGTCTGAACCAGCCCTTTCCCAAAGGTTCTTTTGCCAACCAGTACTCCCCGGTCGTAATCCTGGATCGTTCCGGAAACAATTTCCGAGGCCGAAGCCGAACGTCCGTTAGTAAGTACGGCCAATGGAATATCCGGATCTACAGGGTTATTCAGCGTCTTGTAGGTCTTGTTCCATTCCGTAACCTTGCCTTTGGTGCTCACCACATCCATGCCTCTCGGAATAAATACATTCACCACATTTACCGCCTCATTAAGTAATCCGCCTGGATTGTCCCTTAAATCAAGGATGATCTTTTTGGCACCGTCCTCTTTCAGTTTTTCCACGGCATGGGCTACTTCCTTGCCTGCTGACGTTGTAAAATCAGTTAATTTAAGATACCCGATATCCGGAGTGGCCATGCCGTAATAGGGGACATTACTGATAGTAATTCTTTCTCTTTTCAGAGTAAAATTCATGGGATCTTTATGGCCGAAACGGTTAATCGTTATTGCTACTTCGGTGCTGGACTGTCCTTTTAACAGCCGGCTGATATCGCCGGTATTCATCTGGCTTACATCCACATCATCCACCTTAATCAATTCATCTCCGATTTTGACACCTGCATTATAAGCAGGAAATCCTTTATACGGCATCAATACAATATTTTTATCATTACTCCTTCCGATGAGCATCCCTACACCGCCATATTGATTCGTGGTCATAGTCATATAATCTTCAATCTCATCTTCCGGAATATAATTGGTATAGGGATCCAGGGAGGCCAACATGGCATCGATAGCCGTCTGCATCATTTGTGTCGGATTGATAGTATCAACATAAAAGGTATTAACCTCCTTGAACAGGGTGGCGAATATGTCCAGGTTACGGGCGATTTCGAAATAATTCTCGCTGGGTACCGTACTGGACATCATACCGCCGAACACCACAATCAACACGATAGGGAGCAAAATTTTTCTTATCCTTTTTTTCATGACTTTGGAAATTCGATATTAATCAAATGGTCTATGGAAGCAATTACCTGTTTTTCAAGCTCCTTATACACGGGGAGGTAACTGCTAATATACACATAGCCCAGTAAATAGGGAAGGCCTTCCGGGGCATTTGCGTACAGCCTGGATTTATGTCTTCTGAAGCATTCACGAAGTTGCCTTTTTATCCTGTTCCGTTCCGTTGCTTTTTTAAAATTCTTGATCGGAACCGAAAATAAAACCTGGTGATTAACAATTATTTCGGATGGATTTTTCCGATAATGAAACCTGAGGTTCCTGAATTTTTTTACCGTTCCATTACGGAATAATTCTTCGATCAATTTTTTAGAAGTTAATCTTTCTTTTTTGATAAAACTTTGCGATCCGGGTTTTATTGCATGGGGCATGGTTTCGGAGGCAACATTTAACATTTCTTTAATCCGAAATAAATCGTTTTGGAAATAATCATGCATTTGAATCGTCCATGCATAGCGTCAGGTGGGTTTTTAAAATTGCTTTTGATTGACCGTAGATTTTGATAAATTAACTCTACAAAATAATTCTTGTTGCCGGCCGGTTTTTGATGCGGGTAAAAGAATTATTATAATTTACTTCAAATGGATAGATCGGTTATCCTATTTGACTTTTTTATAAATGAGGCTCAACATATTGTCTCAAGAACAACCGCCAGACGTGTTATTTACTCCTTTTTTCGTCAGAAACAGTGAGTTTTTTACGACCCTTGGCCCTTCTGCTGGCCAGTACATTTCTGCCCCCCGGACTTGCCATACGACTTCTGAAACCATGTTTATTCTTTCTTTTTGTGGTGGATGGCTGATAGGTTCTTTTCATGGTTTAGTACAATTTTTATTTTATTAAACTATTTTGTTTTCAACTTAAATTCCGGCTTCAGGCAAAGTACTGTTATATGAAACTCTTTTTAAATTATTCAACTTATGTTCAACGAATTTGGCCTCTTTATATGAAAATCGCCGTCTAAGGATGATTTTAAATCACTCAACGGGTTGCAAAAATACCTCCCTTTTCCTGTTTATTTCTAATGAATTAAAATTTTGTTTTTCGTCTTATGAAAAAAATGGATTATTTAAAGATTCTGCCTAATTAGTTACTTCGGAGCAGTAACAAAAAATGGCCTTTTTAAGCCATATTCAAAGAGGTATGAAGAAAGGCTTAATGCACAAAATCTAATTAATATCCATAAAAAAGGCATTTTTGCAATCGATTTCGGAAAACTTTTATTGAAAATATGTTGATTTTTATTTTAATCATTCATAAGTTACGATGCATTAGATGAAATATACTGCGATTTTAATTTTTATATTTATTAAACGGTGATAAAAATTAGAGCGTACTTGAAAGAGTATTCGCGGGATTGAATTGCATTTGAACCTATAATTTAACTATTAAAACGAAACACGTATGAAGAGGTTTTTACTCGCAAGTTTAGTGGTGCTGATCTCGGGCACGTTCCTGTTTGCCCAGGAAAGGTCAGTATCCGGTACGGTAAAGGATGCGGCGACCGGAGAAGGGATTCCAGGTGTTAACGTCGTGATTCAGGGAACTACCAGTGGTACGGTTACCGATATCGACGGAAAATATCAATTACAGGTTCCATCCGGAGCGGTAACCCTTGTTTTTTCCTATGTCGGTTATAAAACGATAACCCAGGAAGTAGCGGCAACACAAACCACAGCCGATATTTCTTTACAATCGGAAGTAACGGCATTGTCGGAAGTTGTTGTGGTAGGGTATGGAACTCAGCAGAAAAAGGAAATTACAAGTTCCGTTACTAATGTAACATCGGATCAATTCAATAAGGGTAATGTCAATAACCCGGTGCAGTTGATCCAGGGAAAAGTCGCCGGATTGTCTATATCCCGCCCCGGAGCAAACCCGAATGAAGGGTATGATATCAGGCTGAGAGGATTAAGTACAGTGGGTGAAAACACCGGCCCTTTAGTGGTAATCGACGGTGTGATCGGCGGGTCACTGGATAATCTTGACCCCAATGACATCGAATCCATCGACGTATTAAAAGATGCTTCCGCAGCAGCGATCTATGGAACAAGAGGGTCATCAGGAGTTATCCTGGTTACAACCAAAAAAGGGAAAGAAGGGACCTTCAATATTAATTATGACGGTTATGTTACCATGGAGGCACCCGCAAAATTTGTTCCTGTGATGACAGCCGCGGAATGGAGGAATCTTAATAATACGCTTCCTACTCACCCCGGGACTGACTTTTTAAATAGTACGGATTGGCTAAAAGCAATCACTCGGACCGCTTATTCGAATGTTCATAATATTTCACTTTCAGGCGGTACAAAACAAACCTCCTACCGTGCTTCCATCAACCTGCATGATGTACAGGGAATTGAAATCACAACCGGATCGAAAGACCTTAACGCAAGGTTAAATATTCAACAGAAAGCGCTTAATGATAAATTAACACTTACCTTGAATACGTCCGGAACCTACAGAAAAATTAATTACGGAGGTGGAACTGATCCTAATACAGGAACCAGCGCTGCTTTCCGTTATGCTACTATATATAACCCTACTGCACCCATCACGGTGAATGCCAATACAAAGCTTCCCGCGGGTTACCCGGTATCGTTTTTCGATCAGTGGGACGGTTATTTCAACCAGGTATTGTTTGACTATTATAACCCCGTGCAGATTATCAAGGAAAATAAAGCAGACGGTATCGCTGAGGATATGAACATTGCCGGAAGGGCCAATTATGAAATTGTTAAAGGTCTTAATCTGGACTTGTTCTATTCCCTCGAAAACAACGGAATCTGGAAAGGACAATATTATGACAAGAACAGTTATTATACCGGGCAGAACGTAAATGGACAGGCCACCCAGCAATGGGATAACAGTTTTGATCATCAGTTTGATGGAACTGTCAACTGGTCGGGCGACCTGGGGAGTGGAATAAATCTGAGTGCTGTTGCAGGTTATTCCTACCAGGAATATATATACCAGGGCTTTTATGCACAAGGTGGTAACTTATTGTCCGATGCATTTACTTATAATAATCTGGCTGCCGCCAAGCAATTTGCGGATGGATTAGGCACAGTAACTGCCTATAAAAATTCATATAAAGATATTGCCTTCTTCGGCAGAGCTAACCTGAATATCAATGAAACGTATTTTCTGTCTGCCACATTAAGGCACGAAGGAAACAGCCGGTTCGGAGTCAATAATAAATGGGGAAATTTCCCCGCTGTCAGCGTCGGTGTTGAATTGGCTAATTTGCTGAATGTTCCTGCCATCGATAACTTGAAAGTCAGGGGCAGTTTCGGAATTACGGGTCAGTTACCTGGTAATAGCTATCAGTCACTTGATCGTTGGACAAAAGTCGGGAACTTTTACTACCAAGGAGCCTTTATTTCTGCTTACGGTCCTAACTTTAACCTGAACCCCAATCTTAAGTGGGAAAAATTACAGGAAATCGATGTAGGAGCAGATTTTTCTCTGTTGGGATCAAAGATTTACGGTTCTCTTGATTTTTACACCAGGAAAACTACCGACCTGATCCTCGATTTCAACGTACCGCAGCCACCTAATTTTGCTGCTACAACCGTTGCTAATGTGGGCGATATTCAGAATGTGGGTGCTGAATTGGCAGTAAGCTGGAAAGCTGTTAACCTGCCGTTTATGACCTATACCCCGGGCATCACCTATACAAGATATATAAGCAATAAGATTATTTCACTATCGAAAGGTGAATACCAGTATGGTGGTGGAGGAGGATACCAGGACCTGGATGATTACGGTTCACCGGGACAGAATGGTACACCGATTATCAGGGTTCAGGAAGGGAAACCGATTGGCCAGATCTACGGGCTGGTGTTCGACCATATCGATGAAACCGGGAACTGGGTATTCAAGGATGTTAATGGCGACGGTGTTGCCAGTGGTGGTAATGAGGACCGTACCGTTATTGGAAACGGGTTACCGAAATGGGAAGGTGGCTTTACCAATACCTTTACCTTTGGTAAAAATATAGACCTTAATTTCTTCTTCAGGGGCGTTTTCGGTCATGACCTTGTTAACCAGTTCAGGGGATTCTACGAAGTACCCAACCTGATCAATGAATTTAACGTTATGAAATCCGCTGTTGATGTGAAAAGCCCTGGCGGAGTGTTACTGAGCACCAACTCGGGTAAATTCTCAAGCTATAACGTTGAAAAAGGATCTTTTGTAAAACTTGATAATATTACGCTGGGATACAGGATCCCGATGAAAGAAGGATCCGGCGTTAAGAATCTGAGATTTTACCTTTCCGGTAACAATCTGTTGTGCATAACCGGTTATACCGGTGTTGACCCCGAAGTAAGGTATACGGATCCTGAAGATACGTCTGATGGTCCGCTGGTTCCGGGTATTGACAGAAGGAACACCTGGGTTAGGTCATATTCCTTATCCCTGGGCGTACAATTAGGCCTTTAATCACGTGTTAATCGATTGGTAAAAAAAGAAAAAATATAATAATGAAAAGGAAATATTTAATCGGGAAAATGCTGTTGGCGGGTTTATTGGTTACAGGAATCAACCAGTCCTGTACAAACCTTGATGAACAGCTTTACGACCAGGTAACCCCTGAAAAATTCCTGCAGGGCCAGCAACAATTTGTTTCGGCTCTCGGTACAGCCTATTCCAGTCTGGGTAGTTATGCCAGTGGAAATATCCAGGAATTAAGGGAAATCTCAACTGACGAAATGGTAGTACCAACCCGCGGATCCGACTGGGATGATGGGGGTGAACACAGAAGATGCTTCCTTCATAACCAGAATAATGAAGACCCGTTGGTAAGTGGTTCTTGGTCATTTTGTTATGGCGGTATCAGCAACTGTAACAGGAATATTGAATTATTCACAAACCTGGTTAGCAGTGGCCAGGTGGATGCAGACCTCGCGGCATCTTATATTGCCGAACTGAAAGTTTTGCGTGAATTCTTCTATTATCAGGCAATGAATTTATACGGGAATATTCCGGTGGTAACTTCCTACTCGGATGCCAACCCACAGCCGCCCACAGTACCTGAAAAGGATGTATATGCATTCATCGAAGGCAGCCTTAAGGACAATGTTCCTTTATTAACCCGGACTACCGGAGGTGTTGCTTACGGAAGGTTCAATTACTGGGCAGGTAGATTCCTGCAGGCTAAATTATACCTGAACGCAAAAGTATATACCGGAACGGCTCATTGGGCCGAAGCTGAAGCCATGTGCGATACAATCATAAACAGCGGAAATTTTGACTTACAGGCAGATTTCTTCAGTAATTTCAGCGCTGATAATACCGGTACAAAGGAAATGTTATTCGCCATACCTTATGACCAGGTATTCTACCAGGGATTTAATATGGATATGATGACCCTGCATTATGGTAGCCAGTTTACCTACAATCTGACCTCTCAACCATGGAACGGCTTCTGTTCTCTGGAGGAATTTTATAATTCCTTTGAAGATAAGGACCTTCGAAAGGGAGACGCCGGAACTTTGGATGGCCCTGCTACGAAAAGAGGAAGCTTTGTTGCCGGGTATCAATATAATTCGGACGGTACACCGGTTATAGACAATGGCGCTGAACAGAAAGATCCTAGTGCTCCTGACAAACCTTACGATCCTGATGGACCACAGGTGAATTTCACTCCGAAAATAGCCGAGCTTGGCCCGAATACATTACGTCAGTCGGGTGTAAGAATCGGGAAATGGGAATTTGCCAGCGGTGCTACTGAAAACATGAACAATGACCTCGCCGTTTTCCGTTATTCCGACGTATTGTTGATGAAGGCGGAAGCCATCTGGCGTCAGAATGGCAACTCATCCGATCCTACGGCACTGGCATTGGTTAACCAGGTCAGGGCAAGAGCGGGTGTTGAACCTTTAACAACGCTTGACGGAGCTTTGAGCTTTGATATGGCCGGAGGCCCCGTACCGGGCGGTGAATTGTTCAATGAAAGAGGCCGCGAGTTATTTGCTGAACAATGGCGCAGGCAGGACCTGATTCGCTGGGGATTTTATAATATGAAGAATGCCGATGGAACGAAGCTGGCTTGGGGAATACCGGACAATATTGTCGGTGATAAATACAATACGGCTCCGACAACTGTTCTTTGGCCGATCCCGAAGGATCAGACCGATGTAAACCCGAACCTCGTTCAGAACCCGGGCTATTAATAGAAAAACATTATATTGATGAAAAAGAGGCTGCTTTTGAAACAGCCTCTTTTTTTTAATTTGTACCCGGGTAGCCTGAGATTAGAAATGATTTTCATCCATATAGAACTTTATTAGATCAATTCCTCCTCGCCCGGTAATTACCACCTCCTTACCGTGTGACCTCTCTTAAATACGAACACAAGACCTTTGATCAACTTCCAGGGTTTTTTAAAATTGTATTTAAAATGAATTATTGAACGTTTATTATTAAAATAGAAAGGCATTAATTATTTTCTGGTTAGGGGAGAGTTAATTCAAATGCGACCTATTTTTGATAGTGAGGATATAAATAGTTTTAATAAAAGTATAGAGCCTGTGTGAAAAAATTTATCCCTTATTGTCTTCTTCTTTTTTCTTTATTATCCTGTAAGGACGGCCGCGAAAAATTATCTGATTACCCTCGCCCCCTTTTTACACTTACCGATAATAAAAAAGCGGGTATTGATTTCATCAATCAATTAAAATATACAGAAGAGTTTAATACCTATACCTACCGGAATTTTTATAACGGAGGCGGGGTAGCCCTGGGAGATATAAATAACGACGGTCTGATCGATATTTATTTTACAGGGAACCTCGTCGGTAATAAATTATACCTGAATAAAGGTAATTTTAAATTTGAAGATATAACGGACAAGGCAGGCGTTGCATGTAAAGGTGTCTGGTCAACAGGCGCCAGTATCGTTGACATTAACGGTGACGGCTGGCCGGATATATTTGTTTGTAAATCGGGCCTGGTGAAGGGGGGTGACCGGAGCAATGACCTGTTCATCAATAACCACGATCTCACCTTTACCAATAAGGCCAAAGAATACGGAGTGGCGGATGTCGGGCTGTCTACCCAGGCCGCTTTTTTCGATTATGATAAGGATGGGGATTTGGATATGTATCTATTGAATAATGCCTATCGTTCAGTGGAAGGGTATGATCTCACGAAAAATCAACGCACCATCAGGGATCCGAACGGAGGAAATAAATTATACAGGAATGACGGTGATCATTTTACCGACGTCAGCGCCCAGGCCGGTATTTATGGAAGTGCCATTGGATTCGGGCTGGGGGTCACCATCAGTGACATTAACGGGGACGGATGGCCTGATATATATGTATCCAACGATTTTTTCGAGAAGGACTATTTGTATATCAA
>CAYNCU010000143.1:0-11165 GCA_964395765.1 uncultured Roseivirgaceae bacterium
AAAATTATTGATGACAGAAATCAAACCCCGATTTATGCGGTTTCTTCCCTCCAGGAACTGATCTTAACGCTAGATAACCTGATAAAAAAAATAACGTAGTAATATTTAACTTTTCATACCGGGAAAAAGAATATAGAAAACCCCCTTCAGACTATTACTTATTTCCAATTAATTTTATCTTAATAATTGTTATTTTTACCCTATTAGGGCTTCAGAGATTTTTTCATATTTTAATTTTTTTACTTTAACCAGAATAACATGGATCGCAGAAATTTCATCAAAACCACGGCTCTGGGAACAGCCGGTGCCTCTTTATTACCTTCCTTGAGGGTATCGGCACATTCAAAATCTGAGAAGGAAAATTTTATTTACCGCACGCTGGGCAAAACAGGAATAAAGATTCCTGTGATCAGCATGGGGGTCATGAGATCCGATAACCCGAACCTGGTAAAAGCCGCATTGGAGTCGGGAATTAAATACCTGGATACTGCCCATGGTTATCAGGGTGGTCGTAATGAAGAAATGCTCGGCGAAGTGCTCAAAGCTTATCCAAGAAATTCATTCATAATTTCAACCAAGATAAAAGGTCAGGGGATGGATCAAAGTACCGGTCTATTTTCGGGCAATGTTTCAACACAGGCTTTTATAGATGACTTTTATTTAAGCCTTAGGAGACTTCAGATGGATTATGTTGATATTGTTTTTCTGCATGGCGTTTCAACCAGGGAAGCCGTAATGTTCGAACCATACAGGATTCTGATGGAACAGTTTAAAAGGGAAGGGGTCGCCAGGTTTGTCGGAGTTTCAACCCATAAAAATGAACCGGAAGTTATACGGGCTGCCGCCGAAAGCGGATTTTATGATATTGTACTTACCGCCATAAATTTTCAACAGGATCATCTGGAAGATGTGAAATCTGCCATCCATGAAGCAGCGGATAAGGGCCTTGGAATTATCGGCATGAAAACACTGGCCGGCGGGTTCGCAGACAAAAAAAGGGAAAAACCCGTTGATGCCAAAGCCGCCATAAAATTTGTTTTACAAAACAAAGATGTTCACACGGTCATCCCGGGATTTACCACCTTCAGTGAATTAAATACTACCTTATCGATTATGAATGATATTGAACTACACCGGGAGGAGATTGAACAAATTGATATGATGAAATCACAGGGAAGCATTTACTGCAACGGATGCATGGAATGCACGGAAAAATGCCGGAAAAAACTTCCTGTCCCTGAAATCATGCGATCTTATATGTATGCCTATGGATATAATCAAAAGCGGGAAGCACAGCATCTATTAAATTCACTGAAAGTAGCAGATAATCCATGTGCTGATTGCAGGGAATGCACGATTACATGTATGAAAAATTTTAACATTCGCGAAAAGATTTCGGATATCGCCCGTATTAATAAGGTACCGACTGAGTTTCTGGTTTAAATTAAGCAGATAGAGCATGCAAAATTTTTTAATTTTCACAAGATATTTATTTATCTCTCTTTTATTATTCTGCCGGCAGGGAAAAGCACAGGATATTTATTTCCCGGAATTATCAGGCTGGAAATTGTCCCCTGAAATTCTCCATTATACCCAATCGGATCTTTTCAATTATATCGATGGAGCTGCGGATAATTTTATCAGCTATGGGTTTGAGAATCTGTCTGTCGGGGAATATCAGAAAGACAGTTTGGGGATTAAGGCAGAAATTTATTGTCATTCGGATACTGAAAATGGCTTCGGAATTTATTCTTCAGAAAGATTTCCGGATTACAATTTCATGAAAATTGGTGGACAGGCCTATACCTCACAGGATATTCTGAATATGACCTGCGGGAAATATTACGTTAAGTTATTTGCCGAAACAAAATCCCCTGAAGAAAATAAAACACTCATCCTCCTGGCTCATGAACTCGCAGGGCAGCTTGATAAAAATGCAGAATTACCCGTTATGCTGGGATATTTTCCACCTGATAATAAGGTGAATAACAGCGAACAATATATCAATCAGGGATTTCTCGGATATGAGTTTTTATCCGGAGCTTTTACGGCAAGTTATAAAGATAACAGCAAGGATTTTAAACTTTTCATTATAGAAAATTCCTCCGTTGATGAGGCGCGAAAAATGCTGCAATCCTTTTTATCCTTTAATAATCAGATTGATGAAATGGTACCGGGTAAGTTAATATTGATCCATGATAAATATAACGGAGATGTACAGGTCATGTTAGATGGTCGCTATATTCTGGGCTGCCTGGACCTTAAGCAAAACGATTTGGCCGACAAATATTTAAGAGAGATATTGGCAGTAATTAAGTAAGAATTTTTTTTAAATCATATCTCTTTCAACGGGTAATGCCATACAGCGTGGGCCTCCTAGTCCTCTGGAAAGTTCAGAAGATCTGATCTCAAGCACCTCAACGCCCCTGTCTCTTAATGCCCTGTTGGTGATTTTATTCCTATCGTATGAAATTACCCTGCGCGGACCAATGGCAAAAACATTAGCACCGTCGTACCATTGTTCACGCGAGGCCACTTCAGGAAAACCGTAGCCGGTTTCAACAATTTCCAGGTTACTGATTTCTTTTTTCAGGATGGCTATCAGGGATTCATTTAATTGTTCTTTCTTTAAACCGGCAGATGTTTTGTTACCCGGGTCATAATGATAAACCGAAGTTTCTGCGATCGAATTCATGGCTTCGGAATAGGTAAGAACGAGATTCTCATCGATAAGGGAAAATACGGTATCCAGATGCATATAATTCCGCCTTTTAGGCAGTTTTACCTCATACACTCTTTCAACCGGACCCTCTTTCAGAACCGTTTCAGCTACTTCCTGAATAGCGGCCGACTCAGTCCTTTCAGAACAACCGATAACAAGGACTTTTTGGGAAACAACAAGAACATCACCACCTTCAATGGTGGGCACATTACCACTTCGGTTTTTCGCCGGAAATACCTGGTGATAGGCTTCCTTAAATTCAGGATGGTTTTCAAATATGGTTTTAATCAATGCGGATTCTATCTGCCGGCCGGAATATTTCATGTTACTATTAATTACCCCGGACTGTACCACCGCCGACGGATCCCGCATGAAGTAGAAATTCGGGCTTGGAGGAATTAAATAGTCGTTTTCCCCGAATGAATTAAAAATGGGGCTTTTTGATTTCTTTTTAAGGTCATAAACCGTAAGCCCGGCGATGATAAGGTTTACGGCTTCGGCAGTGGAATATTTTGAAATAATTTCATCTCTGATCTCGCGGTTGGTATCTTTCCGGATTACCTTATCAAGCAGTAAACTACGTTGATTAACATCCCTGAGTATTTCAAGCAAGAGTTGCCGTACCGGATAAATTTTCGCCTCTGATGAATCTTTGATTAGATTAACATATTCATCATGTTCCTTTTGCATTGCTTCAAGGTAAGGCACGTCTTCAAAAAGCAGCTCACTTGTATTTTCGGGGGTTAATCTTTCGATTTCCCTGCCCGGACGGAGCATAAGAACTTTTTTTAAAGTGCCGTACTCGGAATGAAGCTTGAGTTTCATATTGGGATATAATGTTTACCTATTGAAATTTACGTTGCCAGTATTAATAAGATTACATTTTCAGAAATTTAATCCGCCTTTGCGTACCGCTTCGGCGGACGAGAAGGCTTTGGAATAATTTTCCGAAGCTCTGCTCCGGAAATTTTGGTCCAGGTCTTGCCCTGGGGTTAAATACCTTTTATTTATTTTAAAATCAGGTTGATTGCTATATACTTACTCCTTACCAAATTCAAATGCCTTCAGCAAATTACAAAAGAATCTTATTTATTATTTTGATTCAACCATACTGGCTCAAGGATTATCGATAATCGCTGAAGATAATGGAGATCAACCGAATCGAAATTATTTAAAAATTCACTATCAATATCCAGGACGCCCACCACTTTATCATCCAATTTTAAAGGTACCACTATTTCAGATTTTGAACTGGCATTACACGAAATATGACCCGGAAACAAATTTACATCAGGAACAATTAAGGCTTCTCCGGTCTTCATTACGGTTCCGCACACGCCCTTGCCTTCTTCGATCCTTGTACAGGCTATAGGTCCCTGGAATGGTCCGAGAATTAATGCTTTGGATTTTACCAGATAAAAACCCACCCAAAAAAAATCCATTCCGTACTTTATAGCCGCCGCAACATTGGCCAGGTTGGCAACCAGGTCACTTTCACCGGTAATCAATGCTTCAATCTGGGGCAAAAGTTCTTCATAACGTGTTTTTTTGTCCGAAGAAGGATTTATGATCAATTGCTCAGCCATTTTAATTTTTTTCTACATGTTCATAAACCACGAATGTATCCCCGGTTAGGGTCTGTTTATCAAGTAATTTATGATCCTTAAGTACCGGGGCCGGAATGCCCTCTCTGAAAATGCTATCACCTATAAATATTCGCGCTTCATCCCATAATCCCAGTTGAATAAATTCATTTAATGTACCCGCACCTCCTTCAACCATCAGGGAATGAATTCCGGAAGTAACAAGCTTTCGAAGCATATCCGGCATAAAATTTTCTGAATTGATTTTAATACGCTTTAAATTTTCTTCGTCAGATTCTTCTTTGGTATTGAATATAAGGGTTGACTGTGAATGATCTGCAATATGAAGACCGGCAGGAAGTTCAAGTTTCCTGTCAATAATTATGCGGACAGGATCTTTTCCCTTCCAACTCCTGACATTAAGAAACGGGTTATCATATTTAACCGTATTAAAACCCACGAGAACCGCATCTTCTTCCGATCTCCATTTATGAACCAGTTGCCTTGAGTATTCATTGCTTATCCATTTAGAATCGAAATTTTTTCTCGCTATATAACCATCCAGCGTCTGGGCCCATTTTAAAATTATGTATGGCATACCGCTTTTTAAAGCCTTAAAGTAGCGTTTATTGCATTTCCGGGCTTCCTCTGCTAGCATTCCGGTGACCACCTGTGTACCGGCATTTTCAAGTTTTTTAATTCCTTCGCCGTTAACGGCGGGATTAGGATCAAGGCAAGCCACAAATACTTTACCGATCTTTTTACTTATGATCAGGTCGGCACAGGGAGGTGTCTTCCCGTAATGCGAGCACGGCTCGAGGGTGACATACATCTCACTTTCCCTGAGCACCTCATGGTTTCCTACCTGGTTAATAGCATTTACTTCTGCATGAGCTTCGCCATATTTCCGGTGCCATCCTTCCCCGATTATCATATGATCCCTAGTGATCACGCAGCCCACCATGGGATTTGGGCTTGCCCATCCCAGTCCCTGTGCCGCCAGTTCAATGGCCCTCAGCATATATGCTTCCCCATTCATAAAATCCGGATTAAGAGGCTATGGTTGTCAAAACTAAATTGTTTATTGTATCTTAAAAACAAATTTTACCTCATTTTTAATAATGGAAACCATAGGGCCGGGAAAACTGTTGACCGCTCTTACTGAATGGATAGAACCTGTTTATGACAAAACGGAGGCAAGGTCCATTGCGCATATAGTGCTTGAAAAAAAATTTGGCCTGACGGTAAGGGAAATGGCGAAAGGGAATCCCTTTCCTGTAACCGCGAATGATATCAACGAATTGAACGGGATTCTCAAACGGCTTTTAAATCACGAACCGGTTCAATATATTCTCGGGGAGGCATTTTTTTTTGACCGCTGGTTTTACGTTAATTCATCCGTGCTTATTCCACGATCCGAAACAGAAGAATTATGCGATCTGGTTATTAAAGAAAACAAAGATAAAAATTATAAAGTACTTGACCTGGGAACCGGAAGCGGTTGTATTGCCGTTATAATGGCTGTTCATTTGAATTCACCGGAAGTGCATGCATGGGATATTAGCGCCGAAGCAATTCAGATTGCCAGGAAAAATGCGGAACGGTCAGCAGTAAAAATAAATTTCAATACCGCCGATATCCTTCAACCATTAAAAAGCAGTGAAAAATTTCATATTATCGTTTGTAATCCGCCCTATGTTACCCGTGAGGAAGCCAGCCTGATGAGAAAAAATGTCCTCGATTTTGAACCCGGGAATGCAGTTTTCGTAGATGACGATCCTTTAAAATTTTATAAATCAATTCTTTCTAACAAGGAAAAATTAAGCATGGAAGGCGGTAAATTTTATTTTGAGATCAATGAATCGGCAGGGGTTATGATACGGGAACTCCTGGAAAAACATGGAATGAAGGAGATAAGAATCCTTAAAGATATTCATGGCAAAAACAGGTTTGCAACGGGCCTGTTTAACCCATGAATCAATAGCAAAACGCATATTTATAACATGTGATTGGGATGGTCGGCATAACCATCAAATAATAAGTAATGACAGGTCACGATTCTTCTGAAAAAAATATTTTATAAAAATGCATTCCTTTTTCTTCGTCGAAACCCCGGGTAATATTCGCCCGGTTGCCATGTACATATATATGAAAATCCCTGTCCAGCTTGATAACGCTCCGTATGAATTTTTTCGGGTTTTTAATAACCTGTTGTTCAATATCATATTCGTCCTCGATCTCTACATCATATTCATCCCTGTATTGTTTACGGAAACGGTCAAATGAATTTCTTATTTCTTTTTCAGGGAATAGATTAGCCTCAAAATCATCAATATTGAATTTCTCATTTTCTTTCATATAATTGACGGAATTGTTCAGCCGGTCCACCTTATCCAGTGAATCCATTGCGCTTTCCGAGTCATCAAGAAATGCTTTCAGAACTTTAAACTCATTATTGGTATTATAATAGGATGATTTAACTGGCTTAACCTGCAGGAATTTATCCGTCCAGTATTCGGCAGGGTCCTGGATATTGATATTGTCGATGATCATGATATCATAACCTTTTTCCTGAAAACGGTTAAATATAAGGCATCCTTTATCGATTTTTTTAATATTAAAACCCTCATGCAGGGAGATCTGGAAACCCTGATCTTTACGTCGTACCGTAAGAAATTCCTCTTTCAATTCTGTTTTAAAGATCCCAAAGGCATCGGTAATCTCACCCTGGTATTCAACGTTTTTGAAATAAACGACCCAGCATTCGCCGTTCTTGATCCAGTGATGGGTGGATACTTCATGTAATTGCCTGGCAATTTCCAATGATTTTTCATGGAGCATATGCGGATCCTTAAAAATATCAACACAGATCTTCGCCAAGGGATTTGTCCCGGGTGAAGAAAAGCAGAAAGTCAGGCGATCCTTAAAATTGTTGAGAAAAAATTTCAATAACCTGTCCTGAACTTTTTCGTCGTTAAGTTCCTGGGGATATTTTGAAAGAATAATGGGTTCACCCAATGAGCGGTTTCCAACCCAGTGCACCGAAAGAGCTTCAATTCCTGCCTCCTGAAAGGATAATAATGACATATAAAATGGATTTTATAGTTGAATAATATTAATACAATTAATTTATGATTTAACCGGAAAGTATTCGTAGATATTACTAAATAATGATACTATTCGGGATCATTGAAATCGATTTCCCATTCAATGTTATATTTTGCCACCTTCGCCTCCACGGGGTCAGGGATCATATCAGTAGTATACGGTCCCCCGGGTTCATCAACATAAATAGGAAAATGTCCCATAAGGTCGTTGGCGCTAATTACGTCATAATCCCAGATTTCAATATCCAGTTTGCTGTTGGGCTCCAGGTTATTTAAGTCAATATTCAATTCGGTTGTACCAATTCTGACAGGAAGCTGCCTTTTGTGTTCAGGCCATATTTTTTCCCCATTCAACATGAGATAAACATCATCATAGCCGGATTCCTCTGTCGCATAACAATTTAAGCTGATTAATCTTACCATTAATTTTTTATTCCTAATCATAATAATTCGATATTATCCATATACTTGCGGGCAAATCCCGGAATGATAAAAAATACAACATCGTGTATCGAATATAAAATTAAAAAATTATGAAACGAACTTTAATATTGTTGTCCACATTATTTTATTTTTCAACTGTATATGCCCAAAGCCAGGAAAACCCTGAGGACACTGTAAAATACTGGAAATATAATGGTCAGATAAGTTTATCATTTTCACAGGTAAGTCTCACCAATTGGGCAGCAGGAGGGGACAATTCCATAACCGCCAATGGTTTGGTCAGACTGGAGTCCGTGTACACAAAGGATAAATCTTCATGGGACAGCTATATACTGGCCGGATATGGTCTTACCAAACTCGGGGATGGTTCAGTCATGAAAAATGATGATAAACTGGAGTTATTATCCAAATACGGGTACAAGGCAAGTAAAAGATGGGACTATTCTGCTGTCATAAATGGCAGAACTCAATTTGCCCCGGGATATAAAAACATGCTGGAAAGAACGGATAAAATTTCCGATTTCTTTGCACCGGCATACCTTACCGTTTCATTGGGTATGGATTATAAACCGAGCGATGCCTTTGCCTTATTTCTTTCACCGATCACCACAAAATTCACCTTTGTAATGGACGATTCACTGTCCATGGCGGGGGCTTATGGCGTAGATCCCGGGAAAAAAGTCAGAAAGGAATTTGGAGGCTTCGTAAAAATGATTTTTAAAAAAGACAATATAATCAGGAATGTAAGCTTATCCTCCAACCTGGACCTTTTTTCGAATTATATCGATCACCCGGAAAGAGTGGATGTAAACTGGGATATGTTAATGACACTGAAGGTGAATAAATTTCTGGCCGTTACCATTAATACCCAGTTGATATATGATTACGACATAAAATTCATTGAAATGGTAAATAATTTGCCGGTTAAAAAATCAAAAGTGCAGTTTAAGGAACTGGCAGGACTGGGACTTACGGCAAACTTTTAAATTTTAGAAACCTAATTCAATTTCATATCCGCTGTGATTCCTGATATTGAACACTATTGAATTGTCGATCATAAGATATTGGCCCCGGATACCGGTCAGGATACCCTCTATGGGGGATATTTTGTCGAGGGAAAGAGATTTTATTTTATCCGGATAACGTAATACCGGGTAATTGAATTCATAAATATTCAGGAAATCCCCGATCACGTATTTTTCAAATTCGGGATTGATAATTTTCAACACGGATTTAGCTTCAGAGGTCAGGTCAATGTTTTCCACTATCTCATTTTTAAGCATTTTTTGCCAGGGTGTTTTATCCGGCATGTGCTGTTTTAGATTTACTTCTATTTTTCCGGCAATCTGCCGGTAAGGTGTTCTGGCAAACTGAATAGCTTTCCTGGCCCCCTGGTCAATCCAGCGCACGGGGATCTGGTCTTCCCGGGTAACCCCTACTTTCACCCCGCTCGTCAGGGCAAGATAAACGATATGCGGTTTATTATGATGCTCTTCCTCCCATCCCGGATCGCGTCCTTTTCCCAGATGAGCTTCACATAGTTCAGGCCGGATAATGCACTCCGAATTCATCGGAGATTCCATGAAACACTTGTAACAGAATCCCTGCCCGAATGATTTTTTGGTCACCTTGCCACAAGATACGCATCGAATGGTTCCGGTAAATTGCAATTTGATTTTTTTACCTAATAATTCATTCATTAAAATATCCTCATTTAAATTCAAAGTATATTGCACAGGGTTTGCGTGCACTACCTTCATCTTAATTAAATCACCGTATAATGTCATAATCAAAGATTTTAATTTCCGAAATGGAAAGGTGTTAAAACAGCAAACGCGAACAGAATCGGTTCGAAAATATTAAAAAAAGGTAACGAATACATAACATTTAAAAAATAGTCAATCTTTAAATTTGCATTAAAACCAGTTTGAAAATGGTAACGCCGTTTTATATTAAGGGACTTGAACTTGTTCGAATATCAGATCTTCCGGCGAACCAGTCGGATTTTATCAACAGGAATATTAAGAGTACCAAATTAATAAATGTTTTTGCAGATGAGGAAATTTTTAAGGATTGCATTACCTATGAGGAGTACGAAAGATTAATGTCAGTTTTCAGCTTTACTTCATACGAACAATATTTTGACAGTCAATTTTGACTGTCAAAATTTTTTTATCCCTTCCCGATTATTGGTAAATTTAATCCGCCTTCGCGTTCCGCTACCGCGGACGAGAAGGTTTCGGTATAATTCCCCGGAGCTCTGCTCCGGAAATTCGGGTCCAGGGCTTGCCCTGTGGTTAAATACCCTTTATTTGATTATTAGTTGTTTGGAATTCAATTTATGAAATTCAGGAAGCTTAAGCATCTTAGAATCAATTTTAAAATCCATTCCTATCCTGCATTTAATGCGGGTATTAAATCAATTATATTATGAAAATCGGAGTACTACTTTCCGGGAACGGGGTGTTCGACGGATCAGAAATTCATGAATCGGTATTTACGCTGCTCGCGATCGATGAACACAATGCACAGGCCGTTTGCTTTGCGCCGGACATTGACCAACATCACGTAATTAATCATATCAGCGGCGAAGAAATGAATGAAAAAAGAAATGTAATGACCGAAGCAGCAAGGATAGCGAGAGGAAATATAAAAGACCTTTCCTCCGTTACTTACCAGGATATTGACGCCCTGGTTATTCCGGGCGGTTTCGGTGCCGCAAAAAATCTCACTAGCTGGGCTTTTGACGGCCCTGACGGTAAAATCCTGCCGGATGTGAAAAGGATCATCAATGAAATGGTTATGAATAATAAACCCATATGTGGGTTATGTATGGGGCCGACGGTAATTGCTATGGCCCTTAAAGGCTCAGGTGTCGAAGCTAACCTCACGGCGGGCACCGATCAGGAACCTTCCCCTTATGATATCAAAGCGATAAGCCAGGGAATAGAAAAAACCGGGGCGAAAGTGGCCATGAAGTCGATCAGGGAAATTGAAATCGATAAACAAAATAAAATTGTGACAGCCCCGTGTTACATGATGGAAGCCTCGGTGAAACAAATCAGGGAAAATATTAAAATGGCCATCAACGCATTATTTACCATGTTGTAAGAATATGGTAAATTCCAAGAAGGGTAATTTTCCGGCCGAACAGGAGATATTATTTGAGGACAATCACCTTTTGATCCTTAATAAAAGACCAGGCCTTCTGGTACAAGGAGATAAATCGGGAGATCCATCCGTTGTGGATCTCTCCAAGGAGTATATCCGGCGAAAATATCGTAAACCTGGTAACGTATTCGTCGGCTT
>CAYNCU010000144.1:0-11154 GCA_964395765.1 uncultured Roseivirgaceae bacterium
CCCGTGAATCTTTAAGGATGGCAGGAATTACTTTTTCCTGGATGGGAGTGGGCTCTGTAAAGCCTAAATCGGATATGGCTCTCAGTATTTCAGGGCTGAGTCCCTGGTTCTCGAATGTTTTCATATTTTTAATTTAGTCCAGCCCTGAAATCCATTTTGCTTTCAGCCTGGGATGACTTTTTAAACGGCAGGTGTAAAAAGGACTAAATTAACTGGCGACGCCGCCAAGGATGAGGTCTATATTACTTATTCCTGTTTCCCGCAAACCATGCTTTCAGTGTGGCTTGGCCGCCGGTTTCGCTTAGATTAATTAAATTCAAATAAAATCTTTGCGATCTTTGCGGCTTCCGCGTGAAACTCTCACTCATTGATATCCCCCACTTAACCCGAAATGAACCCCTCTGACACCTTTTAGGTTTCCTTCCTGTGAAACCAAGTGGCAAATGTAGACCTAATAAACAGCATTAACAAATCGGAAGAATAGTTCAAACGGGGTAGCGAACCGTTTATCAGGGTCTAACACATTTCCCCGATTGCACAAATGGACGATTACACAATTTCATGATACATCTTTACTTCTTAAACGATAACATGCAATTACCAATTCTCACCATAGGAAATAACATTATTTTTTTTTAACTTGACCATAGTAACAACCCTTTAAAGCCAGGCCATGCGCTACCCCGCCAAATATTTTTTCTTTTTATTTCTTTTAATTGCAGGTTCAATAAAAAGCCTTTATGCTGAATATCCACCCTGGAAAGTGGAGATCGATTCAACACATGAAATCCTATCACAACCTTTATTTGATTCGGAAGAACCCCTGCAGGTGACGATAATTTCAGACTTTAAAAATTTAGTCAAGCATAAAACCGAACAACCTACCTATCAACCAGCTAAATTAATTCTTAATGGAGACACGGCTAATGAATTCAGTATCAGGGTAAAATCAAGAGGATTTTCCCGGAGAACCTATGACTTCTGCTACTTCCCTCCCATCCTGATTAACTTCAAAAAGAAAGCCGTCGAAAATACGGTTTTTGAGAATCAGAATAAATTGAAACTGGTAACCTATTGCAAAAATACCAACATTAATGAAGACTTTGTATTACAGGAATACCTGATCTATAAGGTTTATAACCTGCTTACTGATTATAGCTTTAAGGTGAGACTGGTTGAAGTCACTTACCAGGATAGCGACAATAAACAGAAGCCGGTTACAAGATATGGCTTTTTTATTGAGGGAGATGATAATATGGCTGAAAGAAATAATACCGAGGTTACCAAAGTGAAACTGGCTAATCATGATCGTTGCGATTTATCATCGATTGATCTGTTCACCATGTTTCAATATATGATAGGTAACACGGACTGGTGGGTGGAGAATTTTCACAATGTAACGCTTATCCAGCCTAAAGATAAAGCTCCCATTCCGGTTCCTTTTGATTTTGATTATTCCGGCGCCGTCAATGCGCCTTATGCCAAACCCGATCCAAATCTTCCCATCACCTCGGTACGGGAACGGTTATTCCGGGGCTATTGCCGTCAACCGGGTACGTATGAAAAAACTGCATCCTATTTCGATGAAAAAAAAGAGGCCATATATAACCTTTACAGGAATTGTAAATACCTCGATTCCAAGCAAGCCGAACTGACCTTAAAATATTACGACGGGTTTTACGATATCATTGACGATCCAAAGCAATTGATGAAAAAAATCAACATGGCCTGCGAGCTGAAGCATAAACATTTATATGAAAAATAACTCCTGGTAAATCAGTTAATCGGTATACCGGTAAACCAGAATTACTAATGAAATTCCATAAATAAAATTATCCCCGGTTCCCCATCTCCTCCTCTCCCCTTCTCCCCATCTCCTCATCTCCTCATCTCCCCATTCACACATTTAGAATACTACAAACTTATAAAAGTGTCAACCGTTATACCGCTTTACTGATACAGTTTCTCCCCTGTGCTTACCTTCAGTTTATAAACAGCCAGTACGTAATCGATCCTGGATTTCAGCAGCAGCAGTTTACTTTCCGATAAGTTGGTCTCTGCCGTCAGCAGGTCGAGGTCGGTGATGGCTCCTGCCTGGTAATTGACTTTAGCGAGGTCATAGGCCTTGGAAGAAAGTTGTACCTGCATTTCAAATTGAGAAATTTTATCTTTCGCTGCCTCAAGGTTGGAATAATCTTCAATCACTTCATTGGTAACTTTCCTTTTTACCATGTCGAGATCGTATTCGGCACTCTGGGCGTCGGATTGGGCAATGGAAGTATTGGCTTTCTCCCTGCCCGCATCATATAAAGGGATATTCAGTGATATACCCGCTGCATAATTGAATCTTATTTTATTGATTTCCGGTACATAACCGTTTTTTTCACCGGCCATCGCATAGGCGCCCAGAGAGGGGTTGCTTATAGTTTTAGCCGCTTTATATTTTAACTGGGCTGTTTCAACCTTCTCCATGGCGGCATGAATTTCCTCCCGCTGACCCAGGGCTTTGTTCACCAGTTCCTGCTGATTATCGGAATAAGATGAAGAAGCAAATTGCTGAGAAAACAATGTGCTGTCCGTCAATGCCGAATCCAGTAAGGAGGATAGTACCGAAAGACGTGAGGTTATCATGGATTTTAAATCGGTGATATTGCTTTCGGTGGAGGATAATCGTACCTGGGTATTCAATAATTCATAATTGGTAGAAGATCCGGTATTTAACTTTTTCCGGGTGTAATTGACCAGCTCATTCAGGTTCTTTACCTGTTCATTCCGGATAGCTATGGCATTCTGTAAATAAACAAGAGAATAAAAAACATCGATGGTATTCAGGGCCAGTGTTTGCCGGGCCATGTTAAATCCTGTTTCAGCCAGCTTTTTACCTTCTTCCGCCAGGGCGGTGTGACTGGCAGTTTTACCGAAATCATATATGCTCTGACTGATGTTTAGGTTTGCATTGTAATTGTCATTCGGGTATAGTTTTATTTCTCCGTAGGGGGCAATATTAAATGCGGGGACCGGCCCGATCCTCGAATAGGAGGCATCCAGGTTAATATTCGGCTTGTAGGAAGTGCGGGAAAGATCAATATTTTCTTCGGCGGTTTGAATTGCTTCCTTTGCTTTTTGAATGGATGGATAGGTCTTTAAAACTGCTGAAACGACATAATTAATATCCAGGCTGTCGTTATATCCGTTCCTTTGCGTTGAAACTACCTGCGAATAGGTTCTTGTTACAAAAACCAGGCTTATTATTATTAAACAGATGCCTATTATATTTCTATTCATAAATCTTGAGTTAATCAGTTTGACAGATCACCATCGCTCCGAAATAAGAAAGTCAGTTATTTTTTAATTTTGAGGATCACCGACATCCCCGAAACGAGGTCGACTTTTGATTTATCCCCGTTTTCAACACTGTCATAGGATATCTTCAAAGGAACCCGTTGAGTAACTTTGGTGAAATTTCCCGAAGCATTATTAGGGGGAATCAGGGAGAACTGGCTTGCGGTATTTGCTCCGATATAAAATACTTTCCCATGAAATACCATGTCCGGGAAGGCATCGACCGTAAATTCAGCCGGTTGATTCAGGAAAATGTTATTTAATTTTGTTTCTTCAATATAAGCGACTACCCATTTCTCCTTTTCGTTCGTTATGGACAATACCGGCTGACCCGGCGAAGTTATGTCACCTTCTAAAAGCCATTTTTTCCCGACAATTCCACTTACAGGAGAATATATCCTCGTATTTTCCAGTTGAGTCCGGATTAGTTTGAGTTGGGCATCATTACTGCCGATGGCAGCCTGTGCAGAGACTATCTGGGTATGGCTTACGTTTACTTCAAGCCTGGCCGTATGCTCCCTGGCTTTCGCGGTTTCGTAATTTTTTTTGATGTGTTCAAATTGTTCGTCCGTGATCACGCCGCCTTCATGTTGTTTGACGGCCCGGTTGTAATCATCTTTTGCCGTATTGAGATCGATATCCTGCACCTGGATGCTTGCCTGATCCATCGCAAATTTTGCTTTGGCCTGTTGCAGGTTAGCTTCCATCTGTGTTTTCATAGCCAGGCCTTGATCAAGATGTGCTTTTAATTCAGCGCTATCCAGTTCTATGAGGAGTTCTCCAGCCGATACCGTATCCCCTTCTTCAACATGGATTTTTTCAATACGTCCGAGGATCTTTGTACTGATAGCCACCTTATCAGCATCTACATAAGCATCATCGCTTGTAATATAGGCTGAATATTCCCTATACCAGAAAGCGGTCGCCACAACGATAGCCGCAATGATGAAAAATAATATAAAATAAACTCTCCCTTTCTTGTTAGTCTTTTTTTCTTCTGTTGGCTTTTCTGACATATAAGTAAATTATTTTTTAATTACACCGTTTAAAAACAGGTTTATAAATTCTTTTAATTGTTGCCATAATTCCTCTTCCGGAGTAGAAGTAAGGCCTGTTGCTTCGTAATTGCGAATGGCAATGATCCTTAAACCCTTCATCAGGTCCATGAAAAGAAGCGTGGTACGAAGCGGGTCCAGTTCACGGAATTCTTTATCCTCAATACCCTTGCTGAAAATCCTGCTGACTAATTTAATTTCCTGGTCACGGATATCGGTAATGATGGCATGCATAAACGACTTACGGGCCACCGCCTCCTTCTGTCTCAGTTTGCTCAGATTCAGGAATACGCTGAAATAATTATGGCGCAGGATAGCGTATTCATTCAATTGCTCCTGGGCAGGAATTGGTTTTTTTATGATTTCTTTCAACAGGCGAAGAAATTCTTTTTGTTCTTTCTGGATAACGGCCCTGAAAAGACTTTCCTTATCCTGGAAATAATAATAGAGGGATGCTTTTGAATAGTTCAGTTCCCGGGCAATATCATTCATGGAAGTTTTTTCGAAACCATACTGTCCGAACACATTCTGGGCTGCCTGGATAATGCCGTCTATTTTTTCCGAATTATCGGTATTTTGAGTAACAGAGGTCATTTTAACTAATTTGACCGTTTCAATTAAAGGGGTCAAAAATACAGCCTCTATCAGTACTTAGCTAACTATTTCAGTTAAAAAATCAAAAATTCGGGAAGCTTTGATGATTTAGCGTAACCGGAGATAAAATGAGTATTTCAATGTTTCTGAAACAGGTAATGCCATACATTTTTCTTCTCTTTCATCATAAGTATATAGGTTCCGGTATTTATTTTATCGAGGTTAATTTCCGCATGGTTTGTTTCTCTCCTCACATTTATATCACTGTCATTCAATAACTTCCCATTGATATCATAAATCATAAACTGATAATCCCGGAAATCGGTTCCCGCTTTCTCTACGATAATGTCCTTTTTGGCCGGGTTCGGATATAAATGGAAGAGCTGTCGAGTATTTTCGTTCGGATAACCGAGAATAACTATCTCCGTGCTGTCCGAAATGGCGCTGCAATCATCAATAGTTACCTCCACTGAATAATTTCCGGGTTGCGTTGGTAAATAGGTTGAATCCATAGCCCCGTCGATGGCCGCTCCGTTTAATTTCCATTGATCACCATTGTCATAATTCGATGAAAGCATTATCTCCGAGGTTCCCCCTCCCGTTGAAGAAATCACTGGTAACGGGTTTATGCAGAATGATACCGTCACCGGATCTGCCGCGAGGTAGCCGTCGTTGCCTGACTGGGAAGCAGTTACGATGACTTTACCGGCACTGACTAAGGTCAGCGTGCTGTCCTGAAGATTAACCGGGCCTTCAGCGTTATACCCGACGGGTAAGCCGGAACTGGCAATGGCATGTAGTGGAATTGTGGCATGGTTATCCTGTTGATCGGCAATGGATGTAAAGTCAATGGTCTGGCCGACCTTGTCGATCGTCCCGTCGCAGTTATTGTCCTTGCCATCAGGTAATGCCGGGGCACCCGGGTAAACATCTTTATCATCATCGTTGCAGTCGGTATTGTTGTCAACATAACCGGCAGGTTGGGTGCAGGATTGCAGGGAATCCGCAGGGCTGCCAAAGCCATCACCATCTTTATCAACATACCAATTAATATCCGGATTAATGGAGGCGTCGTTATCGTTACAATCGGTACTGTCCCTTACATAACCATCCGGCTGGGTACATGAAAATTTTGAATTAGCCGGATCACCGAAACCGTCCTGGTCTTCATCGGCATACCAAATAGTTTGCGGATTAATAGTAGCGTCGGTATCATTACAATCGGTACTGTCCGACACATATCCATCAGGTTGATCGCAGGATAATTTTGGATGAAGAACGTCGCCGTATCCATCGCCATCATCATCTCTGTACCAGGTTAACGGTATTATATCTGGATCCGAATCATTACAATCCAAATTATTCAGGACATAGCCTTCCGGTTGCGAACAACCGATAATTGTATCGGATATACTTCCGTATCCGTCCTGGTCGGCATCCTTATACCAAACCGTCACCGGATTAATGGCGGGATCCGTGTCATCACAATCCTCTTTATTCGAAACATAACCGGATGGCTTTGAGCAGCTTTGAATACTGTCCGTCATGGATCCATAACCATCCTGGTCTTCATCTTTATACCAGTAGGGGTCGATTTTAGGATTAATTGTCAGGGGAGCCGCATTGTATTGACAATTAAATTCATCTTTGACCGAGAAAGAATAGGTTCCTGAGGACAGGTTCTCAAAAACGTTATTATCATGGAAAGTGATGCCATCGGAACTATATGTCAAATTGGTTTCATCATTGGTTGCAGTCAGGGTGACTTCCGCATCCTCTGCCCCTTTACAGGATTCCTGTTTAGTTATTGAGGTGCTTAAACTTACATTATCCGGGCAAGTAAAATTCCAGCCGGTAACGTTGCCTAGGTCGTGGGAATAGAGGGCATTGAAGGTGGCTCCACCTTCTGCAATATTATTTTTTAAATTAATCCACTCAGCGTTAACAAGCCCTGAAGATTTGTTGAAATATCCTGGATAATTGCTATCATTCGATTGTATGGTAACAGGACTATTTCTTGTACCTTTTAAAATCAAATTATCAACAAAAATTGGTGAATAATTATTGAAAGTTAAAGATGATCCCGAGGAAACAGTCAGGGTATCAACATAAATTTCTCCGTTATAGATTACATTTCCGTTAAATATTATTTTGGGAAATGTCATCCCAGAATTTAAATCCGCATAATCCCACATTGAATTATTTATTGACAATATCTGAGGTGGGTTATCAATTATTATTAAATGAGGGTTTAAATAATTAGTATAGGAATTGACTGTAAAATCAGTATTTTTTAAATCAAGTTCAAGTGGATAGCTCGCAGTATCATCAAATGGAAAATAGAACGAATTTGCGTTTATATCATACCCGTTGGATTTAAGATAGCCTGAATTGAATTCTAAATATGTTGAAGTAATATTATTTTTCATGCTGTAAAGGCCAAGCCCATTTAAATACAAATGTGATATTCCTTCCGGGACAATTGATATTTCCTGCAAATCATTTCCCACACAATATAATTGAAAAACATTCAACGAAATTTGGGATGGTATATATATTGAACCAAACAAATTGATTGGATAATAATTCGCGATAAAATCAGGTGAATGACTAATATTTTTACAATCTAAATTATGTACTGATACGGGTATATTGAATTGAACAATTCCATAATTCAAGGCAAATGAATTATCATCAAAATATACATCATCATCCGGACCGGGTAATCTTGTGTGTTTAGTGCCTCCTCCCGAAGTTGTGGCCCAATGATTAAGATCATCCCAGTTGCCGCTGCCTCCTACCCAATAGTAATCGGCAGGTGAATCTATGGACAACATCCAATTGAAAGCAGCAGTGCTATAAAATCCGTCCCAATAGATTAAAATTGTTTCGCCTTCATCAAGAGTTAATGTTACTTGTGATTGGCTGGTTCCGAAATCATCATTACTGGCTAAAAGAGTTCCGGAGCAATCGGAATACACATAGAGGGATGTGTTTTCGCTGGTTTGTTTATAGGACGAAATGATCAATGATCCGCTATCAGGCATGGTATAGGTGTACCAATAAGGTGCGTAAGGAGCCGAATTCAGCCCAAGCTGTGCCGTTGCCGGGAGATCACATTCATCTCCCTCCTGTGCTGTTTTAAAACTAAGAGACCAGTCAAATCCAGAATTATCATGGAGATCGCTCCAATGAATTAATATTTTATCTCCCGACTTTACATCCAGGGTTAATTGGGATTGCGTTCCAGTGAAATCGTCGTTGCTATTAAAGGGGTTTTCTTCACAACTATGATAAACTTCAAGATAAGTATTAACGTTTGTCAGTCCTACCGATGAAATCTGTAAAACCCCATCTTCAGGGGCCGTAAATTGATACCATATAGGAGAAGACGCCGCTGTATGATCACCTGTTGAAACATCCTCTGCCAACTGACAGGCACTACCAGGGAAATTACCTCCGACAACGACAGGATCAGTATTCAAAACCAAATTCGTCACCGAAGAATTTGATATTGATAATTGATAGGTACCGCTATCGGAATGTGAATAACTGCTAATCTGATACGAATTTGTATTGTCAACAATCGGTTGACCATCTTTTGTCCATGAATACTGATTATTATTCCCTCCGACATCAAAAGAAATAGTGTAGGGATCTCCTTTATTTAAAAAAACATGGCCGGTACTTGGAATATTATTCTGCGGGGAATAATAAAAATTCGAATGATTATAGTTTTGATATTGTTCAAGATCCTCAAATGTTAAATCATTATTTGAAACATCCAATTCGCTAAAAATAAATGGGGAAAGATCCGGTAAGTTGACAATGTGATTATTCGCAAGGAATATTAAGACAGAGTTAGGCAATTCTGACAGCTCAGATGGTAAAGTTCCTGATAAATCATTATACGAAATATCCATTATGAACATTTTTGAAAGCCCATTAAAGGAGGAAGGAACGCTACCAGTAAGTTGATTGTAACTTAAAACCAGAAATTCAAGTTTTGAAAGTTGGCCTAACGCAGAGGGAATATCACCTGATAATTGATTATTATTTAATGTTAAGGCATCCAAATTTCCTAAACTTCCGAGTGAAGAAGGGATTGAATCTGTCAGTTGATTATTGTTTAAATATAGTGTTGTAAGGTTTCCCAGATTACCTAAGTTCGATGGTATAGACCCTGTCAAATTATTCGTTGAAAGATTTAAAATATTAAGTGTTGATATATTTCCAAGAAAGGAGGGTATATCACCAGTAATATGTAATCCGGCCAAAGAAAGATTTTCAAGGTTATTAAAGCTTTCAAGCCTGGGATCAATTGAAGCAATTAATTTGGCATTGAAGCTTAAGTCGAGGACTTTAAGGTTGGTCAAAGAGTATAACTCGTCTGGAATGGGTCCTGATAAAAAATTATTTGAAAGAGATAATTCCTGAAGACCTGTTGCATTTGCTATCTGACTTGATATTGAACCCGTTAATTTATTTTCGTTAAGATTAATGGTTTTCAGATTACTCATACTCCAATATCCCTCTGGAATATTTCCAGTAAATAAATTATAACTTAAATCCAGGTATGTTAAATCATTCAAATCACTTAAGTTGACAGGCAATGAACCGGAAAGTTTATTATTATAAAGGCTGAGATAAGTAAGTTTATTTAAATCCAATATATCTCCTGGAATTGTACCTGTTATTCCGTTACCACTTAAATTTAATTGTGTTAATTCTGTCAGATCTTTTAAGCTTGATATGCCAAGTGTGGAGACATTATCATTTTCAATATCTATTGCTCTGACACGATCGTATTCAACACTCACCCCATACCACGTACTAATTGGTTGACTACTGAGCCAATTAGTCTTGACATTCCATTGATCTCCTCCGGCTTCATTATAAAATGCAATCAACGCTTCCTTGTCCGATTCAGGTCCCGATCCGTCCGACGATAAATAAACAGAATTACTGGAGAGTTCCAGTCCCGGAACAAACGGATCGGTTACATGGAGCATATATGACCCCATATCATCAGATGAGAAACTGGTAATGTTATAAGTATCAGTAGTAGCGCCGGAAATCTCAATCCCGTCCTTAGTCCAATAGTACACGTTATCAGATCCCCCTAATGAATAATTTATGGAATAGGGGTCTCCTTCGTTCAAGGTTACAGTAGCCTGATTTCCAAAGGATTTTTGTGGGGAGTATATATAATTTTCAATTGATATATTTATTTCTAGATCTCCAAAATCCAGGAAATTATCATGAACGTCGAGATATTGTAATGATGACAAACCGCTTAAATTAGGTAATCCAGTTATTTGATTGGAAAAAATGGTTAGCGCATAAAGATCCACTAAGTTTGCAAACGTGGCCGGAACTTCTCCTGTAAAATTATTGTTCTCAAGATTTAAGGTAGAGAGGTTGTGCAAATTTCCTAACTCTTCAGGGAGCGCGCCGGACAATTGGTTATCTGAAATGGAACAATCAATTAGATTTATAAGATTTCCGAATTCAGCAGGGATCTGGCCAGTTAATTCATTTTTATACATTGCCAGATATCTAAGACTATGTAAGTTACCTAACTCGGAAGGGATATTGCCTGTAAGTTGATTTTGATAGATATCAAGATAAACAAGGTTACCTAAATTCCCTAATTCAGGAGGTATTGTTCCGGTAAGTTGATTTATGCTTAAATTTAAATCAGATAATAAGGGGAGTGATCCTATAAATGTAGGAATTGAGCCTGAAAATTTATTATATCCTAAAAGCAAGGATTGGATGTTTAACAGTTTGCTGAAGGAATCAGGTATTTCACCCGTCAATTGATTTGACCAAAGATTGAGGTAATATAAGTTTGATAGATTTCCCAGTTTGGCTGGAATGGTACCCGATAATTCATTGGCACTTAAATTAAGGTATAACAGATTATTCATTGAACCAATAGTATCCGGAATAGATCCAGAAAGATGAGAATAATCTAAATCAAGATATTTTAGAGATGTTAAATTTCCAATTTCAATGGGAATGGTGCTTCCCGAAAAATTATTACTCTCCAGTTTAAGTGTATCAAGTGCTGTTAAATTGGCAATTAAAGGAGTAATATTCCCCGATAGATTATTTTGATGCAAATCAATTGCCGTCACCCTGTCGTCTGTCACCGTCA
>CAYNCU010000145.1:0-11139 GCA_964395765.1 uncultured Roseivirgaceae bacterium
ATATATTCACCAATGATCAGGTCACCCGAATGCGGATTGTCCTCGAGAATAGTCCCAGAAGAAAAAGCCTCCTTACCTCGCCGGCTTTGTTACCACCCCAAGGATTTACCAATGATATTGCGCTGGTGAATATTGAAAGACCCGCTGATATTTCGTGCAATATAAACCCGACCCCTGCACTCAATGTAAGGAATTTAGGCAGTAATAACATTTACTTCCTTTCCATTGCCTATTCTATTGACGGTGTTGCCATTTCGCCGTTTCAGACTACCCTTAATCTGAAACCTGGCGATTATGCCGATCTCACCATGCCTTCCGTGAACCTGGAAAATGGCCAGCATTCAATCGATTTTAATGTGACTATGGTCAATGATACCATTGACGTGGATACACTGAATAATTCCTTATCTAAGGAATTCCTGGCTGATAATAACCAGGATTTTATACCTCAGAAAAACGATTTCAGGACCGGAATGATCAACGAAGGCGGCTGGTCGGTTTACAACCCGGATAATAAAATTACCTGGGAAATTTCAGATGCCCCGCTGGATTTCAAGCCGAATTATTCAGCATTGATCCGGTATTATGATTATTCTGAGGTATCCCAGCTTGACTGGCTGGTCAGCCCTGTCCTTGATTTTTCCGATGCCACCGTGGCGAGAATGACTTTTTCCTGCTCTTATGCTTCCCGTAACGGACTGGATGACGTACTGCAGGTAAGGGTTTCTACCGATTGCGGTGAAAATTTTAACAATACTGTTTTCCAGTCGACCGGATCAAACCTTTCCCTCCAGGATACGGGGAATTCATGGGTTCCTAAATCCGATACTGACTGGAAGGATTATTTCATCGACCTGGATCAGTATGCCGGAGAAAAAAACGTTAGAGTCGCATTTCTCGGTCAGAACGACAACGGCAATAACATGTATATCGATAACATTCAATTTTATATTACCGGCTACAGTACCAAGTTTTCAAAGGAAGGGAATTCCGTATATCTTTTCCCTAATCCGGTAACCGACGGCAAATTCTTTGTATCCGTTAAAAACGATGTTCGTGAAGATGAATCTTTATTTATCGTTGATGAAATGGGCAGTATCGTATATCAGAAACCGCTCGCCAATGTATTGAACCAGACCTATGAGGTAGATTTCAAAGGTAAGGAACCGGGATTATACATCGTAAACATAAAAGGTCAGGCGGTTAATTATACAAAAAAAATATTAGTGATGCGGTAGAAATATGATTCGATTTTTTTTATACTCTTCTCCCTTTAACCATTTATTTATTAACTTTTCGATTACAATAGAAAACTATGAGCGCAAAGTTACGGGTCGCCATATTGTACGGCGGTAAATCCGTTGAACACAAAGTATCCCTTAAGTCGGCAAAAAATATTTTTGATAACATTGACAGGGATAAATTTGAACCTGTTTTGATCGGGATCGATCCTGGGGGCAACTGGTATTTTATGCAGGATTTTAAAACAGGCATTCGTTCCGGAAAACCCTTGTCTTTACATCTTCAGCAGGGAGAGGAAATCTTTTATACGCTCCCGGATAACAACAGTCTGGGTGTGATCGACATCGTATTTCCTGTGTTACACGGGAATGACGGTGAGGATGGCAGTATCCAGGGATTATTTAAAACGGTGAATATCCCGGTGGTCGGCACCGGCGTTACCGGTTCGGCAGTGGCCATGGATAAGGTAATTGCAAAAAAACTGATGAGGGATGCCGGCATCGCCGTGAGCAGGTTCAGGCACTACACGTTTGAACAAAAGGATAGCATCAGCTTTAAAGAACTGACCGACGAACTAGGATTGCCTCTTATAATCAAACCGGTGGCGTCAGGATCTTCGGTAGGGGTTTCCAAGATCAATAATGAAGAACAATTCCGCAGCGCGCTCGAAGATACTTTCCAATATGATAATGAAATTATATTCGAAGAATTTATCCGGGGCAGGGAAATGGAATGCTCTGTAATGGGTAACCAAAGCCCGGTGGCTTCCATGCCGGGTGAAATCCTAATTGCAAAACATCACGATATTTATTCTTTTGACGCTAAGTATGTGGATGATAAAGGGGCCAACCTGGAAATGCCGGCCAAAGTAAAGCCTGAACTCATACCGGTCATAAAGAACGCAGTGATTAAGGCTTATATTACCCTGAAATGTGAAGATTATTCGAGGGTCGACTTTTTCCTTACTGAAGATGGGAAAATAGTGATCAACGAAATCAATACGATTCCCGGATTTACCAGCATCAGTATGTTCCCCCAGCTTTGGAAATTATCGGGTATCAGTTACAAGGAACTGATTACGCAATTGATCGACTTTACCGTCCGGAAACATAATAGAAATGAACGTTTAAAGCATGAATTCGAATCTAAACTTTAGTTTCTATATATGAAATGCCACTTAACAGCGTATTCATAAGGAAGCTCCGGTTAAGAGGTTAAGAATGCTTATTTTTGCGATGGATCAAAAAAATGAAAGAAATAATAAGGAATATATTAAAAGCCGATAAACCCCTCGATATCCTGAAACATATTGTTTTGATGGGCCTGCTTTCGGCCGGACTGTTGGCTGGGTTTTTCTATATTTTTCTGCCTTATATAACCAACCATGGAGAAAGCATTACCGTTCCTGACATTACCGGCTTATCCTATGGTGACCTGAATGAATTCCTAACCCAGCGGAACCTGCGTTACGAAGTCAATACAGATTCAGGGTATTCAGCCGAATATCCCCCCTTAACGGTGCTGAAACAATACCCGGAAGGCGGGCAGAAAGTAAAAGAAAACCGCGTAATTTACATTACTCTTAATGCGAAACATCCTCCGAATGTGAAGATGCCTCGCCTGGTGGAAGGTTCGTTGAAAAATGCGGAGATCGTTCTTGAAAGTTACGGATTAGTGAGGGGTAAGATCATTTATAAGCCTGATCCTGCACAAAATGCCGTATTACAGCAACTTTATAAGGGGAAGCCCATTCCGGATGGTGCATTGATCGCTAAAGGGTCCCAGATAGACCTTGTGGTGGGGGATGGCCTGGGCAAACAGGTATTTACTATGCCGGACCTGGTGGGCATGCAAATGGATGAAGCAAAGATTATGGTAGTCGGTTCCGGCTTACACGTCGGAAAAATAACCTATGTCCCCACGGGCGAGACCAAAGCCGGGAAAGTGATCAGCCAGCAACCGGCCGCCGGCGCTTCTGTAAAAATTGATAATTCAGTTGATCTCTGGGTAACGGAAAGTGATTCCGGTAGTACCGGGAATAATTAGTTCAACAATGAATTTTTCCTGCATCAAACCTTCCTATATACTGATAGGTCTGCTATGTGCGACGACGGCTTTCGGTCAGTTGCGCCTCTACCCGTTACCACAGGCTGGGGTTGAACCGGTAAAAAAAACAAACGCCAATACCCGCAGCATGGATCATGAATTACAACTTCCTTTCTGGGATGATTTTTCTTCCTATACCGGGTCACCGGACACCAGCCTTTGGGAAGCAGGCAGTGGAGTGTATGTAAACCGGACCCGCGGGATAAATCCTCCGACCCTTGGTGTTGCCACCTTTGATGGCGCTACAGCCAACGGGGGAATTTATAGTACGGATGTTGATGCCATAGGACTGACCGATACACTGGTTTCCAACCCCATCCAACTGGGCACCATATCTTCAGCTGAAATTAATAACGTGTATTTGAGTTTTTTCTGGGAATTCGAAGGCAACCAGGAAATGCCGGATAAGGAGGATTCACTCCGTCTTCTTTTCCGAAACCAGAATAATGAATGGGTACCTATCGATGTTTTTACCCTATCTGACGTCACTTCCGACAGTACCTTTCAACAAGTCATTTACCAGGTGAAGCCTGAATTCCTTCATAATAATTTCCAATTCAAATTTGAAGACTACGGTAGATTATCCGGACCCTATGATGCATGGCATATCGATTATGTTTACCTGAATAAAGGAAGGCAGGTGAATGATAAAGTTTTTTTTGACCGTGCCATCAGTTTCCCGCCGACCAGTCTCTTGAAAGGGTATTGGGCTGTGCCCTTTAAACAATTTTTTGCCAAACCTGAGGAATATCTTTCAAAGTCATCGGTAAGCATATATAATCTTGACAAGATCTTTCAACCGATAGCCTATACTGCGATCGTAACCAATGCACTCAATCCATCGGAAGTTTATGATACCCTGAACTTTAATACTCCCTTGAATCCAATCCTGCAGGGAAATGAAAGAAGAACCTTGAATTCAAGCCCGCTTACATTGAATGCGCTGGATAAAAATCTTGATTCCATTTTCCTGAACCTTAAATTTTATATAAGCTCCGGCGACTCAATACTCCCCAATGGCATCAACTACCGACTGAATGATACGGCCTCGGCAACCATGGCGATCAGCAATTATTATGCATATGATGACGGAACCGCTGAATTCGGCTTAGGGCTGGACCAGAATTCAGGAGAGATAGCCTATATGTTTGTCCTGAACAAACCTGATATTCTTAACAGGATTGATATCAGTTTTATTAACATCGGCAGTGATGAATCCAACGCGCCGTTTAATTTATATATATGGAAAAGACTGACCGGCAAGCCCGCAGACCTTTTGTACAAACGCGAGAGTCAATCCATCCAACCTATCCGGGAACTCAACCAGTTTCAAACCATCAAATTGGAAGAAACCGAGGTGGTGGATACTTTTTATGTAGGCCTGGAACAGCTAACCTCGAATTATTTTGTTGTTGGCTATGATAAGAACGATGATAACGGTAGCCGGATATTTTATAACGTGGATGGTGCCTGGCAGCAAAATAAAGCACTTAAAGGCAGCCTTATGATCAGGCCCTATTTCAGCACTTCCGATATTCCACTGGCGCTGGATAAGCCCGAACAGCCACCTGAAATAAAAATTTTCCCGAATCCGGCATCCGGGATACTGAATATTGAGGGCCCGGTAAGTGAACTTGAATTATTTACGATCAGCGGGATGAAGGCGGGTCATTGGAAAATGCAGCCGGGTGACAGGAGGAACCGTGTTGATATTAGCATGTATCCCCCTGGGATTTATATTCTTCATTATAATACCAATACATCCGGCGGTTCTTCTAAATTGATTATCAGCCATTAGGTTCATTTTATTCAAGAATCTGGCAAATTTTTTTACTATATCCTTAAAACCTTATAATATTGAGACTTTATTTTATCGGAAATTGATTTTTATTCATATTTAAAGGATTAGAATTATGACCGAAAGGGGATCTGCAATCACCGGTGTTGGAGCCTACGTTCCTGATTATGTACTTACCAATGCAGAACTTGAAAAAATGGTAGATACCAATGATGAGTGGATACGGACAAGAACCGGTATTAGTGAGAGAAGAATATTAAAACAGCCTGGGGCAGGTTCTGCGTTTCTGGGCACCAGGGCTGTTCAGGAATTGCTCGAAAAAACGGGAACAAAACCGGACGAAGTGGATGGATTGATATGTGCTACCATTACCCCTGAAATGTTTTTCCCAACCACCGCCAATTTGATCTGTGAAAACCTTGGAATAAAAAACGCCTTCAGTTTTGACCTTGCTGCTGCCTGTAGTGGCTTTATTTACTCCCTGGAGGTAGGCAATAATTTTATTAAAAGCGGGAATTTTAAAAAGATTGTAGTTGTCGGGGCGGATAAGATGTCATCAATTACCGATTATACCGACAGGAATAACTGCATCCTGTTCGGGGACGCAGCCGCTTGTGTTATGCTGGAACCTGCCCGGGACGATAACAGGATCGTAGATACTATAATAAGAAGCGACGGCGTAGGGAAAGATATGCTATATATTGCCGGCGGAGGCTCGGCAAATCCTGCCACCCATGAAACCGTGGATAAAGGGATGCATTATCTATACCAGGACGGGAAGTCCGTTTTCAAATATGCCGTAAAAGGTATGGCAGACGTTTCGGTCGAAATTATGCAGAGAAACAACCTTTCCGGCGATGATGTCGCTTACCTGATCCCTCATCAGGCTAACCTACGCATCATTGAAGCTACCGCCAACCGGATGGGCATAAGCATGGATAAAGTGACGGTAAATATTAACAAATTCGGGAATACGACCGCGGCGACCATCCCTTTATGCCTTTATGAATGGGAAAAGAAGTTTAAAAAAGGGGATAACTTGATTCTATCGGCTTTCGGAGGGGGTTTTACCTGGGGTTCCTGTTATCTTAAATGGGCCTACTGACAGGTTTATAAAACAAGTTTTACCCCCTGTTTCAACCATGTTATAAATAAAGAATTTTTTAGCTAAAAAATACTAAAAAACGTATATTCACAGGGATAACCATATAGCTCTCTAAATTAAATATGAAAATTGCCGGTATAAGTCAAAAAAGTCTCACACATTATCCTGGACTTGTGTCCTATGTGATTTATACACAAGGTTGCAACTTTCGCTGTAATTATTGTTTCAATCCTGAACTGGCTACCATCTTCAGCGAAGATGTTTCCGATGAAGAAAAACTGAATGAAATATTCGGTTATCTGCAGGACAAGCAACCTGGTATTGATGCCGTCGTAGTCACCGGCGGTGAACCGACGGTTCAGAAAGACCTGGTAAACTTTCTTGTCAAGCTACGGGAACTCAATTACCAGATCAAGCTGGAAACCAACGGTTCAAATCCCAAGGTTATTGCAAGGATCGTGGATCTGGGACTTGTGGATTATATTGCAGTTGATATTAAGGCTCCCTTTGAAATAGAAAAATATAAAGAGATTGCCGGTGATATGATCACCGTGCCTATCATGGCTAATATTAATAAAACGATCAGGATACTGACACACTCTAAAATTGATTACGAAGTGCGCACCACGATTATCAAGGAAAAGCACAGCTTTCATGATATCATGGATATCTGCAATACCCTGATCGGTTGTAAGAGATTCTGCCTGCAAAAATTCAATGCAGAAGTTGTATTCGATGAAAAATTTTCCTCATACGGGAACTACAGCGAAGAACAGCTTGCCCGTATGATAAGGGGAATTAACCCCGAAATCGAACAGGTTATATTCCGGTAAGGTGTTGACCTTATAGATTATCCCGTGTAGAATTTCTCCCTATTGAAAAAATTAAACCTCCGGAATTTCTTTTATTATCATTTTAAATTACTTTTTGCAAGGGGTTCATTCCCGGTCAGGAGCACTGATTTTATCAGGAAAAAATCGGCTTTTTCGAACCGGGTGATTGTTCTGAAAAGAATTGTCATTTTAATAACCATCTTTCTGACTTCCGCCGGCATTGTAAATTCTCAGGATATTAAGTATGCCCGGTCGCTAATTGACAGTTTGTGTTCTCCCGGATTCTACGGCAGGGGTTACGCTTATAGGGGAGATTCTATCGCGGCAGAATTTATAGCCGGCCAATTCCGGGATTCCGGCCTAACCCCCATCGGTCATTCTTATTTTCAACCGTATACCATTTCCGTCAATCTTTTTCCCGGTGATTTATCGGTTACGCTGAATCATAAACCACTGGTACCGGGTAAAGATTTTATCATAAGTCCGGAATCGCCGGGGCTGAAAGGAAAATTTAAAGTAATTACACTCGATGAAGATATACTTTACTCAAAGGAAAAGTTATTGGTCTTTTTAAAAGCGTCATACCGTAAAGTCATCCTGATAAAAAAATCCGATTTTAATTTTAATAAAGATTCCGTGAATTCAGTGCTGAACCGGCTGGTAGCGATCCTGAAAAATATTACCGATTATAACCCGGCGGCTATTGTTCTCGCTGCGAAAGATAAACTGATCTGGTCAACAGGAACTACCGTCGACCAGCGTCCGGTAATTTACCTGAATTTTATTCCTTCAGAGAAAGTAAGGACCATTAAAATTAATATCGATGAAAAGTATGATTCTGCTTACCATACGCATAATGTAATCGCCGAAATTCCGACACGCGATGAGGACTCCGCCGTTGTTATCACTGCCCATTATGATCATCTCGGATTAATGGGTAAGAAAACTTATTTCCCGGGAGCCAATGATAATGCCAGCGGGACCTCCCTGATGCTGGACCTTGCCCGTGAATTGAATCAACGAAAAGATAGCCTGAAATATCCCGTCGTTTTCATGGCATTTTCAGGAGAGGAAGCCGGTTTACTCGGTTCGCGTTTTTACATTACCCATCCCTTGTTTGATTTGAACAAAATAAAATTCCTTATTAACCTCGACATTGCCGGGACCGGTGATGACGGAATTACCGTGGTGAACGCAACGGTATTTAAAAATAAGTTTGAACTTTTAAAATCGATAAACACCCAATATAACCTTTTGCCGGCGGTCAATAAAAGAGGGGAGGCCTGTAACAGCGATCATTGTTTTTTTTACCGGGCCGGTGTACCCTGTTTTTTTATTTATACGCTGGGGGGCATACAGGCTTATCATGATATCTATGACAGACCGCAGACCTTGCCTTTAACTGCCTACAACGGTTACTTTAGGCTCTTAAAATACTTTATCATGAACCTCGACGGTAACCGGTGAACTTCGGGATGTTCATCGGGATTCTTTTTGTTTGAATAATTCGGTTTTATTTTAAAATTCTCGTAGGTTTGGGCGGTTTAAATGAATCGAAATTTTTTTAAAAAAGCCATGAATACTGAAGCAGTGCCTGTTAAAAAATCCAATTACATAATTCCGATTACAGTAATTGGGATTCTGTTTTTCATTTTCGGATTTGTTACATGGATCAATAGCAGTCTCATCGTAATTTTCAAAACTGCCTGTGAGTTAAATGATTTCCAGGTCTATTTTGTAACCTTTGCTTTTTATATATCCTACTTTGTTATGGCATTGCCTTCCTCGGCCGTATTGAAAGTTACCGGATTCAGAAACGGAATGTCGGTGGGCTTATGGGTGATGGCAATCGGGGCACTGATCTTTATGCCGGCTGCCATACAACGGTCCTACGGACTTTTTTTAACTGGATTATTTGTCCTGGGCACCGGGCTGGCATTATTACAGACAGCTGCCAATCCTTATGTTACCATTATTGGCCCCCGTGAAAGTGCTGCCAAAAGAATCAGCATAATGGGGATTTGCAATAAAGTGGCAGGGGCCATCGCACCGGTCATCCTCACCAGTGTTGTATTTAAAGATTCTAAAATCCTGGAGGCAAAACTGGCGCAGGTTACGGATGTAATGCAAAAGAACCAGATACTGAATGAACTATCTCACCGGATGATCAGCCCCTATATTATCATGGCAGTTATCCTGTTTGCCCTTGGCTTCATGGTACGGATTGCCCATTTGCCGGATATCAATGAAGAGGAAGATAGCGGGAAAACGGATGAAACCAAAGCGGCGAAAAAGAGTGTTTTCCAGTATCCGAATCTTGTGTTGGGTGTTATTGCCCTGTTTTTTTATGTGGGAGTCGAAGTTATGGCCGGCGATACAATAATTCGTTACGGTCAATCATTGGGTATTCCCATGGAATCGGCAAAATATTTTGCATCTCTTACCATGATGGGTATGGTGATCGGTTATATACTGGGTATAATCCTTATCCCCAAGTATTTGAAACAGGGTAATGCATTGAAAATATGTGCCTCCCTTGGGATAGTACTTTCTTTGGGAGCAATTTTTGCCCCGGCGAATGTGAGCTTACATATTCCCTTCAGAGATATGATAACCTTTGAACCTGTCTTACTGACCATTCCGATTACAGCTTTTTTTGTAGCTACATTGGGCTTTGCCAATTCATTGGTCTGGCCTGCCATGTGGCCGCTGGCTCTTGCCGGTTTGGGAAAATTTACCAAAATTGCTTCCGCTTTATTGATTATGGCCATGGCCGGTGGAGCACTGATACCACTCGCTTACGGACGACTTGCCGTCACGTATTCTACTCAATCCGCTTATTGGATAATGGTTCCTTGCTATGCTGTTATTCTGTTGTACGCATTATACGGATCTAAACTCAGAAGCTGGAGTCGCCAGGGATAAAAATCAGGAATTAATGTTTTTTGTAAAATAATTCTGGTTAATAAACCCGATAATGAATTCTTTTGCGGCTGGACCGAAAATGAAACCAAAGACATTTTGCGTTAATCATAACTATAAAAGATGGGTTTAACATTGGTAATCATGGCCGCCGGAATAGGCAGCCGGTACGGAGGGGTTAAACAACTGGATGAAATCGGACCTTCCGGGGAGACGCTTATGGACTATTCTATTTTCGATGCTCTTAAAGCCGGATTTAACCATGTGGTTTTTATTTTACGCAGCGATCTGAAAGAAGCGTTTGATGAACATTATAAAAACAGGTTCTCAGGGATGTTACAAATCGATTATGTGTTCCAGGATCAATTTAAAAAATATGAAGAGGGATTGGAAATTTCCCGAACCAAGCCCTGGGGAACAGGACATGCGATGTTATCCGCGGCCTCTGAAATCGACACTCCTTTTGCTATATTGAATGCCGATGATTTTTACGGACGACCCTCTTTTGTTTCCCTTGCAGAAGCACTGAAACAAAACCATGATCCCGACACTTATTTTCTGGTCGGTTACCGCTTGAAAAATACACTTTCGGATTTCGGATCGGTTTCCCGAGGATTATGTGTTCTGGATAAGGATAATTTTCTTGTCGGAGTTACAGAACTGACAAAAATTATGCGGCAGGATGACAGGATTGTTTATGAATCTGCAGCAGGTTTGAAATCAATGGATCCTGAAGATCTTGTTTCAATGAATTTCTGGGGATTTACACCCGAGGTTTATAATAAATTGGATTCCGGCTTCAGGGAATTCATTTACCGTGAATATGCTTCCCCGAAATCCGAATTTTATATTCCGACCTTTGTTGACGGCCTGATCAAAAAAAGAGAAGCTCGCGTTAAGGTACTGCCTGCAGAAGAGACGTGGATGGGAGTCACTTACCGGGAAGATAAAGCCTATGTGGCAGACAAAATCAAAAATATGATTAAGGAAGGAATTTATCCGGAAAGACTGGGATGAATTTATCTGGCGTGATATTCAGCCGAAGCACATCAAAGTTTGCTGCCGGACTAGGACTCGAACCTAGACTGCGGGAGCCAGAATCCCGTGTCCTGCCAATTAGACGATCCGGCAAT
>CAYNCU010000146.1:0-8044 GCA_964395765.1 uncultured Roseivirgaceae bacterium
TAATAATTCACATTCACTAACATCATACATCTTCAGGCTCCCAATTCGAAGGTGTTGATTCAGGTTTTCGACCGCATGCCCCGGGCTGAGATCGAAAAAATAGGGTTCCCGGTATTTCGGCGGGCGGGAAGTTAAACCCACGACGGAATTGAACATTGAGAAGGTAAGCTGATTTTGACCGATATTCAGCCGATACTGTAAAGCAGCACCCAGGCTATAATGCGTTAACCAGAATGAATAACCACTTTGTAAATCAGGATAAAGCTGGTAATTGTACTCAATCGATAATACGGGGCCTAAAAACAAATTACGATTTAAACCTGAATTGAAAAGATACTTTAGCCTGACGGGGACAAAATGAAAGTCCATAGCGGATATACCTTTAGTGTTAAGGTAAATCATTCCGGCACGAAATTCATAACTGATCCCGGATCTCTCCCGAATCCATTGCCATTTCCGCCCATAATTCAAACCGGGCCCCCGGAATACAAGCCCGTAATTCAATCCTTCTTTCACCTGGAGATAATTCAGTGAAATATCCTGATCGGAATTTTTAACCGGTTGTGAAAAACCTGTCCCTGTGCATAGAATGATAAATAAAATGAAGATAATAGATTTTTACCCCTAATGGTTGACTTGACTTAGCGTTAAAAAAATCCTAAGCATTTATTTTTTCGGTTTTATCTTATCACCAGTATTCGTAATTCAGATAAAGTTTATACGACCTTTATTAAAAACAGGACGGAGAAAAAATCCATGCACCAATGCATTACAATTAATGGAAATAATCTTTTATAATGCAGGTACAATAACTGCATGACAATCGATAATGGCAAAAACATGATAAATAGCCAGATGGCATGACGCCAGTTGATATAAGGTAAGAAGCTATGCTGAACTGCCCAGCCGAAGCCCACCCACATTACCGCCGGCCAGGTTTTTTTGAATGACCCGATTAATCGAGGCAAGGCATATCCGTTGTAGGTCAGTTCTTCCGTTGGGGACCAGATCACCCACCAAATCAGCCGGCTGTATAATACGGCCCAAAGGGGAAGTTCCCTGAAATAGGATCCCGGTGGCAGGTCTGGTTTGAAACTGCCGTAAACAAGAATGCTGGCAAGGTTGCTGCCGATTAAAATGGACAATGGAAATACAATAATAAAAAGGCCCAGCCCAAGCAGTAAATCCTTTTTCCACTTATCCCGGTCAAAGGAAATCAGGTCGAACAGGCGGATCCCTTCCCGGCGAACCAGCAAAGCCAATATTATAAGACAGCCGATATCCACCCATGTTCCATAAACGGTCCACCAAGCCCGTGATGTGATGTATGGAGTTGGGTCGTTCAGCAAATTAAAGATAATCACGGTAATTCCTTGGGATAGCAGGGCAAAGACCGGCCGAGCTAAGACGATGAGAGCAGGAAATATCCACAGTATATTATGATCCTTAAATCTGCGGGCAATGTTTTCCCTTGAATTAAAATCCGAAGGGATAGTAATTGAATTCATGGCGTCTGGAGACTAGTTTAAAAAATTTGACCGGAAAAAAGTTGAATAAAAAAAACGAAGCAATGAATATAAATTATTTCGAAATGTACAATAAAAAAGGTAACCTGATTCCGGAACCCTATTAAATTTTTTTTAAATTTTGAAATAATAATCTTTAAAAATCACCCTATGACTAAAAAGACAGAAATAAGAATTGCCCTGTTCGGTCATAAATTCATGGGTGTAGCTCATTCCAACGCCTTCAGGAATGCCGGTATGTGGATTGTCTGGCTGGTGATAATGTCAATAAACATTCAATGTGATCAGGCAAAAGGGCCTTCAGTCATCGTATATTCCTCTTCCCGGGACGGGGATCGTTTAACATTGAAGACCGGAGAACAGTTCACCGGAAAAAATGCATCAGGCACACCTGATATTTCCGTAATCGATTCTGTCCGGTATCAGAAAATCGACGGCTTTGGCGCCACTTTTAACGAAGCGGGAATGATCTGCCTGAATTCCCTGAGCGAAGCAGCAAGAGACAGCGTATTGAAAAAACTTTTCGATCCGATTTCAGGGGCCGGCTTTAATGTGATGAAAGCCCCGATGGCTTCCTGCGATTTCGCTTCCGCCGGACCCTGGTATTCCTATGATGAAATTCCCGGTGATACATTGATGACTCATTTCAGCATCGATAGGGATCTCGGCCCGAATGGCCAGGTCACTTTTATAAATAAGGCCATGGAATACCAAAAATTTCAAATCGAATCGACGATGGACTTTGCTCCCGATTGGATGATGTTCGGGCTTAAACCGGGAGAAAAACATATTAAGCCGGAATATTACAGGGCCCTGGCCCGTTATTATGCAAAATACATTAAAGCCTACGAGGCGCACGGTATTACCATCGATTACCTGAACCCATTCAATGAGGCTGAGAATTCCTGGTATTCAAATGTCACCTATAAAGAGATAGGCGAAATGATAAAACATTACATCATCCCGGAATTCAAAGCGGAAGGGATTACTACTCAAATACAATTATGCGAAACATCCGGCCGGCCGGAAGCCTTACAGAAATTCCCCGTTGTGCTGGATGATCCGGAAGCAGCGAAATATATAAGTACGCTTACCGTTCATGGCTATGACTGGAATAAGTATAATGCCCTGACCGATTTGCATAACCGGTATCCCGTCTACCCGATCTGGATGACGGAAGTATGTTATGCCCGGGTAAACGATCAGCCTTCCAATGAACCACCCGGCGGACCCGGGAAATTGCCCGATTACGATTTTTCTGACGGTGAATTCTGGGGTAATATGATCATGAATGACATGAAGAACTGGGTTTCGGCCTGGGTTTACTGGAACATGATCCTCGACCAGGATGGCGGGCCCTGGCTCATCTCGGAAGTACACGGCGATCCGGATAATAACCGGCAACAACCGGTAGTGATCATCAACAGGAATACAGGCAAGGTAACTTACACGGGATTATACTACTACCTGGCCCATTTCAGTAAGTTTATTAAACCGGGAGCTTACCGGATAGATTGTACAGGTGGTTCCCCCCAGCTCAATTTTGCGGCTTTCCTCAACCCGGATCGCCATATCGTTTTGAATATTATAAATAATGGAAACGAGATTGAATGTAATATCAAATGGCGAAATCGTATTTTAAAACAGAAGCTAAAAACACATTCGATTACTACGATGAAATGGGGAATTTAAAAAAACAAGGTCATTCATATCGTAATATCGCTACCGGGTTTTTCCCTGCCGCTCTCCAGGAGTGATAGCTCACCGTAACGAGTGCTATGAATAAAGCCGTAAATCCGGACATGACAAAGATCCACCAGCTAAGCGAAGTCCGGTAGGCAAAACCTTCAAGCCACCGATGGCTTGTGTACCATGCAACCGGGCAGGCGAGCAGGAAGGCAAGCACAACCCACTTGATAAAATCCATGTTAAGGAGAAGAATTACGTCCATGATCCTTGCCCCGTTCACTTTGCGAATGCCTATTTCCTTTGTCCTGCGTGCCGTGGAATAAACAGCCAGGCCGAACAAACCCAGGCAGGCAATGAATACCGCCAGCACGGTGAAATATAATATCAGTTGACTGAATTTTTTATCCGCCCTGTAAGAAGCCTCATAGGATTCATCAAGGAAATGATATTCCATCGGAATGTCGGGAGAATACTTGTTCCATATACCGGTTATATAATTAATAGTTCCGGCGGTAGGATGGCCGTTAATCCTGATGTTCAAAGTACCTATACTACCGGGGTGATAATAAAGAACAAAAGGGTCCATCTTATCATGAAATGACTGGAAGTAAATATCCCTGAACACGCCGATCACATAGGCAGGCCTGTCATACATGAAAATTTTTGTTCCGAGGACCTGATCCTCACTTAAATCAAAAGCTTTTACGGCCGACTCGCTCAGGATAAGAGTTGCGTAAGGATCCGCAGGCCGGTCCCATGAAAAATTCCGGCCTTTCACCAGTTGCAGGCCCATGGTCTTTATAAAGTCGGGGTCAACGGGTAATTCCTGGAAAAATCTTTCCGATCCGTTTACCTCGCGCGTTAAGGTTACGCATACCTGCCCGAGCTCATTCTGAGATCCTGCCACTCCGGTGATATGGGGATTCTTTAAAAGCTCCTGTTTAAAGGCATCAAACCTGGAATAAAGATTATGATTTAAGGTGGCATAAATGACATCCTTGTTGTCGTAGCCCAGGTCCTTGTTCCTGATGTAATTAAATTGTTTTGTTATGGTTATAATTCCCGATATCAATACCATGGATACGGCAAACTGGAAGGTAATTAAGGCGTATCGGAAAAAGCTTTCCTTGGCAGGTTCTCTTCGGAGCAGAAATCCCGAAGGGCTTTTCGACGTCAATTGAAACGCCGGGTATAAGCCGGCGATAATTCCGGTCAGTAAGGCGAAGAAGATAGCCATCAGGATAAAAGAAAAATTGCCCGGCATATTCAATGTCAGTTTCATTCCGACAATGGTATTCAGTGCGGGCAGAATTAATTCGACAAAAATTATCGCACAGAAGGTAGCCATAAGGCTATAGATAACCGATTCGGAAAGATATTGAAGGACAAGGCGCCTCCTGGAGGCTCCTAAAATCTTTTTAACCGCTACTTCATGCAAATTTTCAGAAGATCTGGCAATTGACAGATTGACATAATTGACCAATGCGATGACAAGAATTAAAAGGGCCAGTGAAAGCATCAGGCTTACCAATTGTTTCAGGTGATTCTGATAAAAATGTAATTCTTTCAACGGAACTAACCCTGCCTGGCGTTGAGAAGCCTGTTCACTATCCGGGTCAATCCCATAAACTTCCTTCTCAAGCTTCGGCATAAAAGCCTTTAGCTTATCTTCAAAACTTTTTAAAGAAACATTTTCATTTAAAAGAAGAAACGTATGGCAATATCCGTCCCTCCAGTTTTCGTCCACTTCAATCCCATTGGGTTTCAGACCATATAAGGTACTGAAGGATATGATCCCGTTAAAATTCATCGAGGTTGCGTCAGGCGGATCGTCCAGGATCGCGGTAACTTTCAAGGTCAGTTGTCTTGAAGGAAAAAGCGTGGTATATTGAACGGACTCCCCTATTCCATTCCTATCGCCGAACAAACGTGCTGCGATACTTTTTGTCAGCACCAGTGCATCCGGTTCCTTTAAAGCAGTTTGTAAATTACCTTCAATTACGCGGTAATTGAAAATATTGAAAAAGGAAGAATCGGCATAATAAACATTTTTGATCTTTATGGCATTCATTTCACGGCCTGACTTTGAAACCGGTAAGATATAGGCTGTATTATCTACGCTTATTCTTGTTACATTTTCAATTTCCGGAAACTGGTTCTTTAAAACGGTAGCCAGGGGCGGAACGGTAGAGAAATTTCCACCGATATCGAGCTTACAGATACGTTGTGCTTTTCGCTGCCCCTTATCATAAGACAATTCATGATGTACAAATAATAGGATCAGCATGAATACGGCAATTCCCAGGGATAAACCGATGACATTAATAAAGGTATATACCCTGTTCCTGTAAAAATTCCTGATCAATGTTTTAATGATTGTTTTCATCCAATTTTAAATTGCCGGTCTAAAAATCAATTTGCATATTAAAAAATCACTCAAAATTATTATCATGAAATCAAAAAGAATGCCTTCTTTCTAATATTCTGATTATCAAAAATTTACAATAAATTCAGGAATATTTATGTCGGAAATTCCAACAGTAACGGCCATAATCGTACGTTAAAGATAATGAATCAGTTTTTTCCTGCAAACGGATCTTTCATCCCGTATTCTCCCAGGTCCGATGGACAGGAATAAGCAGGATCGGTGAGCATAGCATGATCGGTAAGGGTAAGTAAAAATGCCTTCAGGTCTGCCTTTTCAGCATCGGTCAGGTGGTTGCCGCCGTATTGAACGTAAGTCATCATAGGGGAAACGTAATCGGAATATTTCAGGCCGGAGGAGTAAAAATTGATTACCTGGTCCAGGGTTTTAAATCGCCCGTCATGCATGTAGGGCGCGGTTACTTCACAATTAATTAATGAAGGTGCAAAATAAGCTCCCTTGTCGGTAAGGTTACCCGTAACCGAGTAACGGTCATTCGGGTCAGTAAATACCGTGTCTTTTGCATTATTGAAATAATCCGTGGTGGTCATTAACAAAGAGCCGGCATGACAGTGAAAACAGTCGGCCTTTTCGGAATAGAACATTTCGTATCCGTGCATCTCGGCCGGTGTCAATTCAGCCTTATGATCGACATATTGGTAAAACTTAAACCGGTAAGCAATAATGGTTCTTACGAATTGAGCGATAGCTTTTGAAATCCTGTCGATATTTACCTCGTCGGTTCCGAAAGCTGCCTTAAACAGGGGTGGGTACATCGGAATGGATGCAATAGTGTTCACCGTTTTATCGATGGAGCCGTTGATTTCATCAGGGGCCAGTATGGTCATCCAAACAATGGATTCCAAAGATTTAAAATTCAAATAATCATCACCCATGAATTTGTAATTTTCAGGGCCATGGGTTGTATTGGACGCTTCCAGCATTCCATCCCATAAATAACCGTTGGAATTATAAACTGCATTCACCAGGCTCATCATCACGTGATGGGTGGTTATACCGTCCGGATGGCCGGGGGAAGGCAATCCGTGCGGCCATCCGCCCTTGAATTTCGGGTTATCGATCCCGCACTCAAAACCCCGGGACTGGATGTGGCATGAACCGCAGGACATCAATGAATCTTTTTCGGTTCTTCCTGATAATCTTCCGTCGTAGAAAAGATAACGTCCCAGTTTCACCCCTTCAACCGTAGTGGGGTTATCGGCAGGAATATTCAAATGTTGCGGGAATTGTGCCAGATCGGGAAAAGTATACGGTGTTGGCCGGGGCACAGAAGGTTCCGCATCTTCTTTCCTGCAACTGTAGAAAAAAAATAAACCCAGGTATAGAAAAAAAGAAAAATAAAACAGGAATTTCCGAATGGATACAATATCATGAACCGGATTCATTGGAAATAAATTCAATACTAAAAACATCTTGTCCGTTAATACGGAGCCAGTTCATTGCTGTCTGGTTTGCCATGATGGCCCCACCGAAAACATTCCAGTCCCAGATATAAGGCCCTCTAAACCAGTTTTCGAGACTCATATTCAAATCGGCTTCTATGGTACCACCAGCCGGCATGGTAAAGTTCGAGGAAGGCAGGGCTACTTTAAACCAGTTCTGGACAAATCCTGTCACGTTTCCCAGGGAATCATAGACCTGACCTACACCTAAATGACAGTTAAAGGGGTTTCGCAGTCCCCCGGGTGTACGCCAGAATCCGTTAAATTTCATATAATGATAGCCCCCATGGTCCCCTCCCATCTCATAAGGCCATAACATATTGCTTTCCGGAGGATCGGTAAACATGTTGGGGATATTCTTCTCACCCCGGATACCGAAAACAAAAACAATACTCCTGTATTCACCGGGAATAATATTTTTTAAGGTCCAGGTCTGTGTTTCCGGCAGGTCCGAATCTACATAATGAATCCAGTCTTCCTGGGAGGCAGGTATCGTATCCCCGCTGCTATTAATAAAAGAGACATCCGATATAAACCATTGTACATTAGTCACTTCGTATGGATTTCCGGCTGCATTGGTGTATTGCATATTGTTATAGACAACAGGTTGTCCGTTGACCTGGTTATTAAATTGTATTGTTAGATTACCTGGTGTGATTTGGTCTTTATCCTGGCGACACGCCGTAATCATGGAAATTACAGCGAAAGTAAACACAACCCGTTTCATAGGAATCGATTTTTTAACATAACGAATAAAGAACCTGTTTGATTTATTTTTAATGTAAAATCTAACGCATATCAGACATTAAATTTAATCATTTTAACTGTTTGGGGTTACATTTGACTCTGCAAACCATTATCTTTTAATTTTCTGAATCAGGCAATAAGGATTAATTTTTTAAGGAGTTATTAAATGTATCAACAATCAATTTCAGACGATT
>CAYNCU010000146.1:8054-11001 GCA_964395765.1 uncultured Roseivirgaceae bacterium
TCATTGAATTCCCGCTCAACCCGGACCTTTATACTGACGACGTTAAACAGATCCTGGATAAGATTGTAGAAAGATATGGCAAGGACGAATGGAAAGCCTGCATCCTTACCAATGAAATACACGGCCACCTGGGAATATTTTCCATCCTGGGTGTAAAAATGGGAATCAGGGCGCTTGAATTAACCGGGGCGGAAAGAGGACACCTGGTGGTAAAATCCTTAGCAGGATTAAGGCCGCCCTTCAGTTGTCTCAATGATGGATTACAGGTCAGTACAGGCGCCACCCTCGGCCAGGGAATGATCACCGTGATTGAGTCCGCAACTCCGAAGTTTGCGGCAGTTTTCACGGCACATTCGAATATAATTTCGTTGAAAATAAGGGAGGATTATCTTGAGCAGGTTAACAAAGTCATCGGTTTTGGCCTGAAAAATTTTGAATTAATCAGCATGGATTACTGGAATTATGTCAGAAAACATGCAATAAGATACTGGCTGGACTGGGATCGAAAGGAGATCTTTGAAATTACCAAATGAATAACCACATCGGCCGGAAAGAAGAATTTCAATTAAAAACAAAAATCATTTTTATCCCGCGTTAATAATTCAGTTCACCGAATCTTCCGTTCTTAAAATCATTGATCGCCTGTTCGACTTCTTCCTTTGTATTCATGACAAAATTATCTTTGGCCGCAACCGGTTCATCAATGGGTTCGGCCGACAGGATCAGTAAAAATGAATCCTTTTCCGCATGGATTATTACTTCCTCGTTTTCTTTTTCAAAAATGAGGAGGTGATGCGACCCGATGGAATCACCATTAACACATATCGAGCCCTTTGCCACATACACCAATGTCCAGTACCCGGGTTTAAACATTAACTGGATTCTTTGTCCGTCTTTTATTTCGCCGGCAATTGAAATGACCGGAGTGTAGTTTTTCATGGGGCCCGTAAACGCATCATAAGCTCCGCTGGCAAGACGTAAATTCATTTCTTTCAAACTGGAAATTTTCGGCAAGTCCTTTTGCAGGGCGGACTGGTAAAAAGGCGCATCCCATTTGTGCCTGCCCGGAACGTTTATCCAGATCTGAAGGAGTTCGTATACCCCTCCGGTTTTCAACATCTTTTTGCTGGGGCCTTCGCTGTGGAGGATTCCCCGCCCGGCAAACATCCACTGAACTCCTCCGGCTTTAATAACTTTATCATTTCCGGCATTATCCAAATGGTATCCTTCCCCTTGCAATTGAAAAGTTACAGGGGCAAACCCCCGGTGCGGGTGCGGGTGAATACGGATGGATGAACCCGGCCTGATTTCCTGCGGGCCCAGGTGGTGGATCAAAATCAAAGGGTTGGCAAACCTGAATTCCCGGTGGGGAAGCGGTTGCAGAACTGTTTCATCAGAAGTAATCTTTTTTTCTTTCGCCTCCAGAATATAACTGATTTTTTTCTTCATATCACTTCTTTGCTTATCGTATGTCTGTTTACCTCCGTAAGTATTATGAATATCATAGAATCCTGTTTAGTGATATTTATAACCCGGGATAAGTTAGATGTTTCATTTTTTAAATTTACAATCGACTTTTCCTTTGTGGCGTGCTTAATAATTTGCTTAAAAATTCAGGGGTGACGCCGATATAGGAAGCTATATACTTTTGGGGTATACATCCGATAAGTTTGGGATAACGATCGCAGAAATTGTTATACCGCTCAAGAGCGGACAGACTTAAGCCATCAGCGAGTCTTTCCTGGAAGTCGGAAATAATCCGCTGACCCGTAATCCTGAAATACCTTTCAAGTAATGGAAGTTTGCTGAAAGCTTCCTCAAAATCGGATTTTAAAAAGATCAATACTTCACCGGCATCAACCATATCGATATAAAGACTTCCCGGCTTGCCGGTATAAAGGCTCGAGATATCGGCGGCCCAGTTCCCTTCCGGGCAAAACCGAAGGATATGTTCGTAGCCGTTTTTATCTATGGAATAGATACGTAAAAGCCCGCAAAGAACAAAAAAAATTCCTGTTGCGATATCCCCTTCCTCCATCAGGAATTGTCGTTTCCTTAACTTTTTGCGATGAAGATAGGTGAGAAAAAGGTCTTGTTCATTACGGGATAATCCGGCGATCTTTTCAAGATCATTGAATAAGATTTGATTATCCATAGTAAAAGATTATGATTAAATCCCATAAAGTCAAGCCTTTATCAGCCTTTTAACCTCATTAAGCCACCCATTCATTATTTTGTCATCCCTCATCGAACGGGTCATCAATTGCCTATCGGAGTTTTTAAATCCTCTTTTACGATTCCTTCTTATCGGTCTTAGCCCGATTAATTTCATCCGGGATCGTAAAATAAAATACCGCCCCCTGGTCCGGTTTCGATTCAGCCCGGATTTTTCCGCCATGTCTTTCAATGATTTTTCTGACCAGTGCAAGACCAATCCCTGAACCTTCGAATTCGTGTATCGGATGAAGCCGTTGAAATACATTGAAGAGCTTAGAATAATATTTCATATCGAAACCGGCGCCATTATCTTTTATGTAATATAAAATTTCTTCCTTTTGATTCATCGTTCCGATTTCAATTTCCCGGATCTCTCGTTTGCCCGAATATATAATAGCATTCGAGATAAGGTTAGTCCAGACCTGTTTCAGTAATGCAGGATCGGCATAACAATCAGGCAGGTCAAGAATTTTAATATTCATATTATCTCTGGTCTCCACTTCCCGGAATTCCCTGACCAATGTTTTAACCATATTATTAACATTTACCTTCATTAAATTCATCTCCGCTTTGGACCCTTCTGAAAAGGCCAGCATGTCATCAATAAGACGGTTCATGCGCTCTGCATTTTTAATGATGATGTCCAGTGCCTTCCTGCCTTCGGGGTTAAGGTATTCCCAGGAATCTTCCTTAAGGATCCTGGAAAACCCTGTTATGGATCGCAAGGGAA
>CAYNCU010000147.1:0-10971 GCA_964395765.1 uncultured Roseivirgaceae bacterium
TAATGAAAATTTCGAAAGTCGTCAAATCAGTAAGTAAAAGTATCAAAACGAAGACTGTAATAAACTGCATAAATACGGCATTTTAAGGGGCCTATTGCGACAGCTTCCTTCCATTTTTATCTTTAACCTGAATCTTACTGAGATAAATTTCAGGAGCATCGGGTTTTTCATTCCAGTTTTTCCGATATTGCTAAACGCAGTCTGAAACCTGGCTGAGTTTTTACTGTCCTGCCTGGCTATATCGTTCCTGACCAATGTGTTTTATATCCATCAGACTGTACTCATTCAGGACTTTAAGGTGCAGGTGTATAGCGGCTCTACATACGTAAAATTTATCGGATACCGTTTTGAAATTCAGCGGCTTCCGCCATATGAGGTTTATATTTTCGCGTTTTATCGGATCGGCTATCGCCTTGAAATCACCTTGTCTTATCTGAATTCAACCTTTCGGTTTCACAAAGAATAATTGAATTATTTTTTACATGAGGTAAATAATCACCGGCAATCCATCAGATTTTAGGGATCAGTCGGCTGGTGGTATGCATATAGTCCCGATACTCATCCCCGAATTCATCGTTCAACATTTTTTCTTCTTTGGGGATCCGGAATGCCAGGCTGAAAATAGCCATAAGGATCAGGATAATAATAGGCCAAAAGATCGGTAAATAAAACATGAAGAAGATTTCTGATCTTCGATTGAAAGAGCGATAACAGTGCAAAGAGATTTTATTCTATATAGCGGTCAGACGGTTTGATGTTACTTGTTTGTTAATAGAAGGTCATTGTATTATACTGTTATCAGCTTAACGTATTTCCATTGCTAACCGTCAAACCACTTCATGTCTTCGGCAAAGTTTCCGACTCTACTCGCTTTCAGGGTCTTCGGGAATCCGCTTAGCTCATAATTTTACAACCACCGATTTCAGGATCCCGCCTAAAATAGCGATACCCTTTTCAATGGTTTTTTCATCCACGCAGGAAAAATTCAGGCGCAGGGTATTAACGTGTGTTTTATTTACATAAAAAGGATCGCCGGGGACGAAAGCCACTTTTTCCCTGATCGCAATATCGAAAAGATCACGGGAAGAAATTTTTTCCGGCAGGATGACCCAGAGGAACATCCCCCCGTCAGGGTTGGAATAGCGCACCTCTTCCGGGAAATGTTTTTTAATGGAATGGATCATCGCATTCTTCTGGCTGGAATATTTCTTTTTGATTTTTGATATATGCGCGTCGATATCGTTATCCGACAAATATTGATGAAGGACCCGCTGTGCAAAATAATTGGTATGAAGATCGGCTGCCTGTTTGGCGATCAGAAGTTTTTCCACCAGTTCATCAGGAGCCACGACCCAGCCGATGCGGAAGGAAGGAGCAAATATTTTGGAAAAGGAACCCAGCAAGATTGTCTGGCGGGGGATACGGCTATAATAGCTTTTTTTCATTTCCCCCGAAAACTGGATTTCCCCGTAAGGATCGTCTTCAATGATGAAGCAGGATGATCCGGAAATTATTTTAGCCACTTCATCACGGTTTTTCTCGGAATGGGAAATACCGGAAGGATTTTGAAAATTCGGCACTGTATAAAATACTTTTACCGGTGATTTCGATATCGCTTTTTTAAGCACGCCGGTATCAATTCCATCGAAGTGCAGCGGAACGGGCCTGAACTCGGGGCGGTAAATGGAAAATGCCTGGATGGCGCCCAGGTAACCGGGTTCTTCAATTGCCAGCGGATCCGAATCGTCGATCAGTATTTTCCCGATAAGATCGAGCGCTTGTTGAGAGCCGGTAGTAACGATAATATTATCCTCGTGCACATCAATACCTTTCCTGCTTTTGTACCGCACGCCGATCCATTTTCTTAAGGCATGGTATCCTTCCGATGTACTGTATTGGAGGGCGTCTTTCCCGGATTCATCAAGAACCTTTACTGAAGCAGCTTTAATTTCCTGAACGGGAAAAAGATCCCGGTTGGGCAGACCTCCGGCGAAAGAAATGATCTCTTCATTGACGGTGGCTTTTAATATTTCCCTGATAAAGGATTTGGGAACGTCAGAAATACGGTCGGAGAATATGCTGCCCATTAATGTATTGAGATTTTGATTTATAAAGATATATCATTTTTCAACTATGGGGAGCATATATTTTAAGAAGAGTAACAAGTTGAATGGGGAAGCACGGAAGTAACTTCTGTACCAGAGAATGCGAATTAATATTTTTAATACAACTGACTGGTCAAATGATTTTTAAATATAATTTTAACCGGACAGGAATGATTTCAGAAATGTAATTTGTGATTATAGATCTTTGATTTTTAATTCAATGACCGGGACCCAAAGCCAAACCGACAGCTAAGACACTAGACACTGGCATAAAATATTACGGGATGATTACAATTCTTTTCCCCGCCAGGTCGGTTCGCTGCCACGCTTTTTCGATATCCGAAAGGGGCATTTTTTCAATATCAATTTGAAGTTTATTTTCCTTAATCCAGCCCCATACGCGGTTTACGCCTTCGCCTATTGCTTCCGGGGACATATTGCTTGCACCGTAGATTTCCAGGCCTGAAGTGCGGATCATTTCCCCGGTTAGCGAAACGGCAGGGCCAGCTTTTTCACCGATATGCAGGTATCGGATCCTTGATTTAGGGAAGCCGAGTTCTTCTGGGACAAAAGACTTAAGCAAAACTTCTGCCGGGTGTCCCCAGATAAAGTCAATCACTACATCAATTCCCTTTTCACAGCCTTCGTGTCTGTAAAGTTTAATTAACTCCTCATCGGTTTGCCCCAGGTCGATGGTTCGGTCGGCACCCAGGTCAGGTAAGGAGGCCAGAATTTCCTTATTTCTTCCGGCGGCTACTACTTTACCAGCTCCCAGCATTTTAGCGATCTGAATTGCAAGTTTTCCCGAAACGCCGGTTGCGCCCATAACCAGCACTGTTTCTCCTTCCTGCAGCCGAACAGTATATTTTAAAGGAAGTAAAGAAGTAAGTGCGGCGGCAGGTAAGGCTGCAGCCACAACAGGATCGGTTCCTTCCGGAACAGGGATGGTCATGGAAGCAACAGTCTTTTCTGCAAAGCCGCCGTAAGGAGGTTTCATATTTCCAAAACCGACTAATCGGCCGTCATTGGTGATTCCTATTCCGCTATGACCTGCAATGGCGGGAAATCTGGGGAACATTTTATTGCTGGCATAGTGTTTTCCACTGGCAACGAGCTTATCAAAATTTTCCAGCACCGCAGCTTTCACATGGATCAGTGTTTCATTTATACCCGCTATAGGGTCTTCAAAATCTTCATAGCGCGGGATCGCCCCGAAACTGTGTAATACGGCTGCTTTCATAATTTTTTTTACAAAGATCCACGGCATAAAGTATCTAGAAGATAACAATTGTTAATAAATAGGCTCTTCAATCCTTTTTTAACAAAAGATAACGCTTGTTTATTTCAGCTTTTTCCGGATGCGGCTCAGCGATACCGGGGTTATTCCCAGGTAAGAGGCGATATATCGCTGGGGAACACGTTGCAGTATCCGCGGATCATCCTTCATCAGGGTAAGATAACGTTCGGCGGGGTTATCACGGATAAAGGACAAAAAGAGCTTCATATAAAAAAACTGCCTTTCCCGCAATGCATATATAAAATTATCCCTGATGGAAGGGTCACGGATGGTTTCCGATAAGATTTTATCCAGATTATTTTTATCAATCCAGTGAATCACCGAAGGTTCAATACTTTCAATTGTAAACAGGCTGGGAAGACTTTTCTGAAAACTTTCCGCGGAAGAAACCGCTTCCTTTTCAAACACAAATCGGAAGGTAATGTCTTTTCCGTTCTTGTTAAACCAGACCCGCAAGCAACCACTTTCCACCATGAAAGCTTTGGTGGGGATTTCCCCTTCTTTCAGCAAAATTTTTCTGGCAGGCACTTCCAGCCGGTGGTAATACCCTATGTATTCCTTCCATTTTTCATCGCTGATCGACGGTAAATATTTCCTGAATTCGTCAAACATTTACATACATTGACAATTAGCGATTCCGTTCACAAGATAATATATATTTTATTTACCGTGCACAATAATTATGTCCTGTCCTTTTAATTTTTTTTCCGGGTTATCCTTCGTACCGTGATCCAGGTAACTGGCCGTTAAGATGAAAAGTCCGTTTTGTTTTTCACCGGGGGGAACGGTTAACTCAAAGGAGCCTTCCGTGCCGGTAAGAAAATTGATGTCCGGGTCACCGGCATTTTCCAGGATCCAGTTAACCATTTCCTCCGCTTGTGGTTTTGTGAGCTCAGGGTGGGATGGCATTTTCACATTTCCCCAGACCCCGGAGGTGCCTTTCAGGATCCGGCCGGTCAACAAATCGATATTGGTTTTTGTGGGTGAATAACGCCGGCAGATATCATGAAAGGAGGGGCCGATGAGTTTCGTTTTGAAAGCATGGCAATTGGCACAATTGGAGCTCCTGATTTCAGCAAGCCCTGCAGGATCTTTGAGCACCGGCTGAGCCAGTATAGCCTGCGCCTTGGATGCGTCGGCAAGATAACGCACTTCCAGGTAAACCTGTTTGGCTGCGATTTCCTCGTACTCCGAATTGCCGTCCTCGGCATCCGACACACTAATCGAATAGGGGACCTGGGAAGCCCAGGGATAGGAACTGTTATTGACAGGAGAAAGTATTTTAACCACCGGAGCATGGTTCACAAGCGTCGAAAAGCCTGAAGAGGATAAAAAATTTATGACCATACCGCACCATAACAAAGCAAAAAAAATCACGGAACTCTTTTTCATAAAGTATTTAAATTACCAATCACATAAATTCATGCAAAACGAAATCATTCTTTAAACAAGACAAATTAACTTTCAATATTCAATTCCAATTTCCAAAAAATGCAATCGCGTCCATATCATTGATATTGGAAGTTGGAAATTATTTGTTTGCATTATTTACAATTGATCGATTTCCTTTGCTACCCGTTGAGCCGAGCGAAGGCAGGATTCCATTCCACGACTCATGTTATCGGCATAAGTTCCGGCAAAATAAATTCGTCCTTCGGGTTTCATGATCTGCGGCCAGAATTTATGCATTTCACCGATCGGGAAAGGTTCCATTTCACAATTCGGCGCAAACTTGTCGGAAGTCCAGTCAAAGGTCAGCGCCTGTACGATCGTATCTTTTTTCCCGGGATATACTTCCCTGAATGCAGCCAGCACACGCAAAGGGGAAAGACCGCCGGGACCGAAGGCTTTCAGGATAACACGGGTAGTTTCCACTTCATTGGGTTCGACCCAGATGGAAGAAATATCCGGGTGTTCGAATTCCATGTTAATGCTTTTAAAACCGTCGTCGAGCCAGAATTTAGAACTGGCTTCAAAAACGTAAAACGGGTGGGAGGTATAGGTAAGGTTGTCCACCACGTATTGTTTTTCAGGCGACAGGGCTGGGGTAAGTGGAATATTCCGGAAGACCGGCAACGTTATGCAGTTGACCAGGTAATCGGCATTTAATTGTTTTTGATCGTTGTACCCGTAAGCTTTATAGGTTACCGTCACCCCCCCGGCATCCTGGCTGATTGACTGGATGGGATGATCCAGTTTTACCTTATCGCCGAGCCTTTTGGCAAAGGCATTGGGTAATTGCTGGTTTCCTCCCTGCAGGCGGAAGGTATCGCCTTCGGAAAGAGGGATGCCGCGGAAGCCCATGATAGCCATGCGCCAGAGCGCATAAAGTGCGGAAGTATGATGACCGCCGAGGTGGCGGAGGGCTGCCTCCGAAGCGCCTTCTTTTTTATATATATCGGAAATGGGGATATTATCGAGATCATCATAGCCTACACCGAACGGCTGGTATGGATCCTTGAATTTGGAGAGGTATTTATCAAGGTAAATGGACCGCAGGGCATACCAGGGATTCTGTGAAAGAAATTTTACTTCCCTGTCGTTAAAGCCGAAACTTTTCAGCACGACAGGGTCTTTCAGCATTTCGTCGGTATAAAACTTGCCGTTGATCATTCGCTGGGCAAACCCGCCGGGGGCGGCATCGGAACCTTCGGCATTAGGGTAGTCCAGAACGGGTAGATTAAATTCCTTTATATAATCAAAAAAATGTTCATAGCCGGGTTTCGTGATATGGTCGGCGCCAAAGTCGGCATAGAGTCCGTCGGATAATCCGTCCCGCCGGGTATAAACATGGCCGCCGTGCCTGCCGCTTGCTTCGAGAACGGTAACCTCATGGCCCCTCTTCATCAGTTCATAACCGCAGCAAAGCCCGCTGATCCCTGCGCCGGCAACGATCACTTTCTTTGCGCCATTATTGTTCCTGGGCGTGTCCAAAGATTTGAATGATCTGTTTTCAGCGCGCAAAATCCGAGGAAGAAAGACGGATGTTCCGAGGCCGGCGATTACCGAGTTTTTAATGAATTTTCGTCTTTTAATGTTTTTCATGCGCGAACTTTTATTTATGATTTCATGGTATGCATTTGGGTAAACGGTATTATTCAAATGTATTGATTTTTTACCATAATTCCGTTTCCAATTGCATCGTGTATATTCTGATTATCCCGGACCCGGGAACCTAAATTTTAATCCGCCTTCGCGTTCGGCTACAACAGACGAGAAGGTTAAAGTTTTATTCACCGGAGCGATGCTCCGGAATTTCGGGTACAGCCCGGGAATGACTTTCCGCTTTTTTGTTCGGCCGGAGATTATGTATGGTTATTTTAATTTATTTTTCCACCCGATCATAAACCAGTATCATTTTATTTTCCGCGGGAGTATCTTCCGAAGTTGAAAACACGGTAAGCGTTTCGCCCTGGTTGGAGAGCCGGTACGATTCCTGTTCGTTGATCTCACGGGAACCGCTTTCGGAATTGAAGATCCAGTCGATGGAAACGATCAGTGTTTGACCGTCTTCCGACCATTGAGTCGATACGGTTTTTGACTGATTTTTGCCGGGGGACAGGGTAACAATGCCGTTGAGCTTATACTTTTCCCGGGAAACCAGGTCGACGCTGCCCGGGCGTTGGGTGGTTTTTGTAATAGAAATGGAGTCGGGACGCTGCCGAATGGTGAGTGTGATCCTCGCATCGAGAAAAGTATGACCTTGCCCCGGGTCGCTTTTAGCTACGTTAAATAACCACCTTCCGGAAAAATCCGGGTTCTGTTGGGAAACGGCAGGCGGGGATATCAATAATGACAATACCCCCAGAATAACCGCTAAAAATAAACCGTATATCGAAATATTATTCTTGTAGCAGGACATACCTGAAAGATAACGGGTCGAAATTAAAAATTAGTGAAAAAAAAATTCAATTGCGGTTGATTATTTTAACGAAGCCCGGAGGAAACGTAACATTTCATTCACCTGGGGCCGGTTTTCAAGCCAGGGAAGGTGGCCGCAATTCCTGATCAGATGGATTTTTGTTTGAGGAAGAGCGATGAGGATGTCCCGGATCGTCATCATTCCCATGGGATCTTCTTCGCCCTGGATGAGGAATACGGGAACGGTTGTCTTTTTCAGGGCGGCGATCATGACATCGGAATAGGCAAAATAGTTTTTCACGGTCAGTTCCGGTACTTCTTTTTGCCCGAGTAAATCGCTGTTTACAGAAGATTGAGTGGCCAGAGCGCGATTACGGTCGTAAAAATATCCCGGCCAGCGAGCTTTCAGGTCGGGCAGGCCTAAAGAATCAAGCCTCCTGACCTCCTGCTTTTCCTGATCCGTGAGCCTGTTTTGAATACCTTCGCTGAAAGTTTTCATGAAATGAGGCGAAGGCCCCCCGGGATCGAGCATAACCAGTTTATTCACATGATCCGGAAATTTTGAAAGGTAAACCATTTCGAGCATACCGCCCCATGAATGACCCAGCAGGGTGAGTTTTTGAAGTCCGAGATGCTGACGAAGCGCTTCAATATCACCGGCGTAAAGATCCATCGTCAGGGAGGCGGAATCAACCTGATCGAGCCTGGATCCGTCGGTGCCACGCTGGTTGAGGACAATGCAACGAAAGCCGGAAGAAAGAGAATCCACCACGGGTTGCATATAGGAAGCATTCAGGCCCGGTCCCCCGGCCAGTATGATAATGGGTTCCCCCTGACCGTATTCCCGGATGTTAAGATTCGTGCCGTCATTGCCCTGAATGAAATATTCCTGTTGGCAGAATATTTTATCAGAGAATAATAATAGTAACAGCAAAATAAACGAAAGCTTCATGAATGGTCAGTGGTATGTATACCGGAGAATAAATATTGACCACAAAATTTACCCAATTCATTCATCGAACACAAGGATTACAAAACATTATGAACATTGTGCAATCCCAATACTTATCGGGACTTTATGCCGGTTGTGGTTAATATCAGATTACGGCTTACCTAAAACAGATAACTAGGGTTTTTTACTTCTTTTATTATCGGAAATTGATTTTATTAAGGTAAGCCCTTTTTTTATCTGCCTGGGATCCTTGACTTTCTTCATCGAATAGGCATACGCTTCCTTTGTCAATTTTTTAATATAAGATTTCGGAAATGAATTTTTATTCTTACCAGGTAATAACGATATTGTTTTCCTTCGCCCAACAGTTTTTTTCCGGGTCCGCAATTTCACTTCCCCGGTAAAAGCCATAATAAATATTTTGATTGGATCTGAAAATTCCTATGGAACAGAAAACATGACCAAGCCGGTCGGTGGCAACGGCATTGTAATTATCATAGATCAATTCGTTGGTATCCGGGTATAGATCCCAGGTAAAATCACGAAGCCAGAATACTAACCCGGTAATTTCAGGGCTGAAAGGTTTGAGGAATTTCATTAAATCCCGGTTCTGATCCTTGCGCATGTATTTTTATTTTTCGACTATTATTTTTTTATAAATTGACTTATCCGGGAAATTCAGGCGAAGGATATACAAACCTTTTTTCAGGTCTGTCAAAGGGATGGATGACCTGAAATTTTCGGAGAAATAAACACGGTTGCCGTAAACATCATAAATGTCAATGAATTTTACATCCGTGGTACTCCCATGGTATGTCAGGTTAATCCACGCACCTGCCGGGTTAGGGAAAACAGTAAGGAGGCCTGCGGCATCATCCCCGCATCCCTGTAGCGATATGACGGGAGAATATTTCTCCTGCCCGTTATAATCGGTTTGTCCCAGCCGGTAGTAAGAAATGCCTTCAGGGACTTCCTTATCGGTGAAAGTATAATTAAGTACAGTCGAAGAATATCCCGCCCCATCTACTTTGCCTAAAGTTTCCCAGTTTTCGCCATCGACACTTTTTTCGACCGTAAAGTAAGCATTGTTCAGCTCGGAAGCCGTTGCCCATTGAATTACCATTTCCGACTTATTGCAAAAACCGGAGAAGGAAAGCAGTTCAATCGGCAGGGGGACTTCGCTTCCCACCCCTCCCAGGCTTTTTATAGCAAAACCGTCGGATACACCGCCGTTGTAGATATTATAGGAAACATTATCCGACTGGATGAGGCTGATGATGGAGAATCCGTCGGCGATGCCCCCGTTATAAATGTTGTAGGAAACATTATCCGACTGGATAAGGCCGATAGTAGAAAATCCGTCGGCGATTCCTCCGTTATAAATATTGTAGGAAATATTATCGGCCTGGATGAGGCCGATGGTCGAAAACCCGTCGGCGATACCGCCGTTGTAAATATTGTAAGAAATATTGTCGGCCTGAACCAGCCCGATAGTAGAGAATCCGTCAGCGACACCCCCGTTATAAATATTATAGGCTACGTTGTCAGTCTGGGTTACACCGGCGATGCTGAAACCGTCACTGTTGCCTCCGGAAAAAATTTTTAAATTAGCATTGTCAGCCTGGATTATTCCGGCCAAAGCGAAGCCATCTCCCGATCCACCTCCATAAATTGCCTGTGAAAAAGCAAGAGAGGGACCTGAAAAAATCAGCACCAGGACCAAAAGGGTTCGCCACCACATAGTGATCGGAGCTTAGGGTGCAGTTTTAACGGCACGACCGCCGTTCCTGTTATCCCGTGTGGTTGAGGACCAGGATCCCCGGTATGCCCTGCCGGATACGGTAAGCCAGGTAGCATCATTCCAACTGCTTCCGTTGAATCCGAAACCAGCGTAACCGGTACAACCGGTGGTTCCTCCGTAAGTACCATTGGGCGAAGAAAGTGTGGAATTGCCGTTGATCCCTGGCCAATGATCTACATCTGCGTCACCTGCGGTATTCAATGCCCCGTTGCCCTGCAAACCAGTGAAAGATCGCCCGGCCACGCTACCGACACTGATCATATCCTCGAATAAATTTCCAGTAAGGTCCATAACGCCGTAAAATCCTGCACCGGCCTGTACCTGGTTGGTGCCGCTCTGAGAGAAATTACCGACCCGCATGGGACCCTGCACACCTCCGGAGTTATTATACACACAATTACTACCTGATGTACCTGAGACTTCATTGGCTGCGCCGCTGTTAGTAATGGAAGTAGCTCCGAGGATAGTAGTGGATTCCCATGCATATTCACCGGATACCGGAACGTTGGGTCCACGGCATATTTTTTCATATTCAAGTTCTGACATCGGGCGAAGTCCGGCCCAGTCGCAATATGCCATCAGGTCGGGAAAATTCAGCCAGTTGCAGGCGATATTCTGACCGTCATTGGCGCCACCGGCCGTACCGTCGTTATTTAGATCGCACCCGTATACACGGGAAGCCAGACCACCGGGATCGCTCATGAGTTTAATTCCCTGGCGGTTTTGCGGGTTGACATTTCCGCCGGCGGTATTGCTTATATACCTTCCAACACCGGTAGAGTTGGAACAGCGGTTTGCCTGTTGTGTTCGCGTTAGTTTATTCAGGAACTCGACATATTGTTCCTGGGATATTTCGTATTTCATAACATAAAAAGGCTGTTACCTTTTTGGGAATTGAGTCGTTTTTGTTTTGTTTGTTTTTTGATTTTTATAATTGGGTGGTCGGGTTATCATT
>CAYNCU010000148.1:0-10967 GCA_964395765.1 uncultured Roseivirgaceae bacterium
AAAAATGATACCGTAAAATTTGACGGCGTCAAGATACGTGTTGGAGGGAATTTTGCACTCCAATATCAAATGCTGAGGGCCAGCAACAGCCCTACCGTTGAAAATGCAGCCGATTCGATTGTAACCATCGGAAACGGTTTCAACCTGGCAACAGCCAACCTGAATATCGATGCACAGCTGGAAGACGGAGTAAGGGTTAATCTTACCACTTATCTTTCCTCCCGCCACCACGAAGATACCTGGGTAAAGGGCGGTTACATGCAGATTGACAAACTTGCCTTTCTTCATAATGATTTGATCAATTCCATAATGAAGAATGCTACGATCAAGGTGGGCTATATGGATGTAAATTATGGTGACACGCATTTTCGCCGTACCGATAACGGTAATGCCATGTATAATCCCTTTGTAGGAAATTATATAATGGATGCCTTTACAACCGAACTGGCCGGTGAGGTTTATTATCACCCGGGAAGCTTTCTCAGCATGGTGGGTATTTCAAATGGTGAATTAAGTGATGATATAACCAAAGTAGGTGTCAGGAAACCGAGCTTTTATGGCAAACTGGGATATGACAGCCAGATAAGTCCCGCAACAAGGGTTCGACTGACCGGTTCCGTATATTATACTAACAGTTCCGCTGCCAACCATCTTTATTCAGGTGACCGCGCCGGCTCAAGATACTACCTGGTCCTGACAAACACGACCGATATTACGGCTACCCGTACAAGTGGCATGTGGGACCCGGGGTTTTCAGACAGGGTTACCGCCTTCGTGTTGAATCCTTTTATCAAGGTTCATGGTCTTGAATTATTCGGAAATATTGAAACGGCTCAGGGCCGCTCGGCTAAAGAAACTTCGGAAAGAAGGGTGAATCAACTGGGCATTGACGGTGTTTACAGGTTCCTTCCTGCCGAAAATGTTTTCGTTGGCGCCCGTTACAACAAGGTTACCGGCGCACTTGAACCCGGCATGACCGGTGAATATATCAACCGCGTTCAATTAAGCGCAGGCTGGTTTATGACAAAGAATATATTGGTTAAAGCGGAGTATGTGAATCAGAAATACAATGGCTTTTCCGATACCAGTATCTACCATGGTGGTGAATTCCACGGTGGAATGGTGGAAGCAGTCATTGGGTTTTAAGGATAAGTGAAGTTGGGTATAGAAAGACGGGCATAAAAGCCCGTCTTTTTTTAACCAAATAAACAAAAATGATAAAATGAGACTTAATATTTTATGACATCCTCTTTCCTCAATATTACCTTTTTAGTCAATTTTATTTTATTTCCCTGGTACACTGGTTTTCCGGATAAAACTTTTCCGCCGGATGTCATCTATAAAAATTACCATGTGCAAATTGAAGAAGAAAGCCACCTGGTAATAAACGGTAATACCAATATCAACTCCTTTTCATGCGGCTATAACGGCAATTTTTATAAAGATACCCTCACTGTAAACACCATAGCCAACGGGGATCATCTTAAGCTGCGTAATGCCCAGCTAAAGCTTAAAACCGCTTTATTCGATTGTCAGAATAAAATGATGAACCCCGATTTCCAGAATTTATTAAAAGCGGATGAATATCCGTACATCCTGATTAAGGTGCTTTATATCAATAAAAACAGAAAAGATCTGGAGAATTACCTCGTCAGCAACAAAACCAATAATACCGTCCTGCTGAATGTTGAAATAACATTGGCCGGGCAAAAAAACACTTACCAAATACCGATTGATACGCAACAAATTCAGAATGACCGGTATTATTCCGGGCATCTTAATGTGGATATACGCGATTTTGGTTTAACCCCTCCCAAAAAAATGCTCGGCCTCGTAGTAGTGAACGAGATGGTAAGTATTGATTTCTTTGTTAAACTTACCCTGTTATAATTTGATTTTTTTATCATTTCCTCAACATCTTTGATATAATTTATTTTAAGCGGAATCCGGGAACCAAAAAATACCGTTATAATGAATTACATCAAATATCTTTTAATTCTTACCTCTCTGGCTATTTCATTCCCCAGTAAAAGCCAGCTATCCATTGAAAAAATAATGAAAGGAGAAGACTTTACCGGTTACTGGCCGGAAAATGTTTCCTGGTCGGAAGACGGTCGAAATATTTATTTCGATTGGAACCCGGAAATGAATGCGCAGGCATCCCTCTATAAAATTTCATTGGACAACCTTGTTCCCCAAAAGGTGGATGTTCAGGAGGAAAGATCACTTGACCCCGGCAATGGAAAATATAATAATGATTACACAAAAAAGGTTTTTTCGCGCGATGGCGATATTTTCCTACTTGATATTAAAAGCCAACAAACTTCAAGGGTAACCAACACGGTCCTTTCGGAAAAAAATCCTTCTTTCAGCAACCGGGGAAAATCGATCGTCTATCAATATGGTTATAATCTTTTCAGTTGGTCAATAAAGGATGGGACCCTTGAGCAGCTTACGGATTTTGAGCCGGGCGAAAAATCAAAAAAAGAAGAAGAAAGTCCACAGCAGGATTGGCTGAAGGAAGAGGAGTCATCACTTATTTTAGTTTTAAGAAAACGTCAGGCCGCCAGGGAAATCATCAAAGCGCATGATGATTCGTTGAAATTTAAAAGGCCGAAAGCTTTTTATCTTAAAGGCAGGGAGTTAAGGGATCTGGCCGTTAGTCCGGATGAAAGATTTGTTACCTTTAATTTATTAAAGCCTCCCGCGAATGAAAAGGTCACCCATGTCCCTGATTACGTAACGGAAAGTGCCTATACGGAAATGAAGAGCTCCCGCCCGAATGTCGGACGGCCGGAAACGACTGCTGAATTCGGAATTTACGACCGCAGCAGGGATTCTGTATATTTTCTCGACACCAAACAGGTACCTGGCATTTATGACAAGCCGGATTTCCTTCGGGACTATGTTTCTCCGGACAGCACTTTTAATCCTGAATATAAGAACCCGAAGGAAGTGAATGTACTGGGCCCTGTTTATAATTCCACGGGTACGGAAGCCGTAGTGGTGATCCTTTCACTGGATAATAAAGATCGCTGGATCATGAAAATTGATCTTGTAAACGCCCGGTTAAAATTACTTGATCATCAGCGCGATGAAGCGTGGATCGGCGGGCCGGGAATTGTAGGATGGGATGCATCATTGGGAAACATCGGTTGGCTGAAAGACGACCGCACTCTCTGGTACCAGTCGGAAGTAACCGGCTTCTCACAGCTGTATACAATAAATACGGAAACCGGTAATAAAAAGGCGATCACGACAGGGAATTACGAGATTTACAAGGTAAAATTATCCCGTTCCGGGAAATATTTTTACCTGCAGGCGGACAAAGAAAGCCCGTTCGATTACCAGTTTTACAGGGTCCCGGTGACCGGAGGAGATATGGTTAAAATTACGACAATGACAGGTCGCAATGAGGTTTCTATGTCCCCTGATGAAAGTCAATTAGCGGTAATTTATTCTTACAGTAACAAGCCTCCGGAATTATACCTAATGCCTAATAAACCTGGGGCAGCTATGCAAAAAATCACCTCTTCAACCACCCAGGAATTTCAATCGTACCTTTGGCGTGACCCGGAAATTATCAGTTTCAAAGCCCGCGACAGTGCTACCGTGTATGCCCGATTATATAAACCCGTGGCTCACACCGGCCGGGGACCCGGCGTGATCTTTGTGCATGGGGCAGGTTACCTTCATAATGTACACAAATGGTGGAGTGAGTATTTCAGGGAATATATGTTCAATAATTTTCTCTGCGATCATGGGTATACCGTCCTGGATATCGATTACCGGGGAAGTGCGGGTTACGGCAGAGACTGGAGAACGGCCATATACCGACATATGGGAGGTAAAGATCTTACGGACCAGGTGGACGGGGCCTGTTATTTAATCGGAAAACAAAATGTCGATTCTTCCAGGGTTGGAATCTATGGCGGATCCTATGGCGGCTTTATTACCCTGATGGCTATGTTTCGATACCCGGATGTTTTTAAATGCGGAGCAGCCCTGCGTTCAGTAACCGACTGGGCACATTATAATCACGGCTATACATCCAACATTCTTAACACACCTGTTGAAGACAGCCTGGCCTATATCAGAAGCTCTCCTATTTATTATGCTGATGGTCTGAAAGGGGAACTCCTCATGTTGCATGGCGTTGTTGATACGAATGTCCATTTCCAGGATATTGTGAGACTAACGCAGCGTTTGATAGAACTGGGAAAGACCAATTGGCATCTGGCTGTTTTTCCAATGGAAAGTCATGGATTCGTGGAAACTTCAAGTTGGGTTGATGAATATAAAAGGATATTTGATTTATTCGAACGGAACCTTAAATAAAAAGAAAGTTTGAAAATAGAGCATAATTCTATTTATTTGCTTTGTTGTAAAATAATTTCGCCGTTGACAAGATCGGAGGGATTTTTATATTTATTGTATAAAATAATTTTTGTTTATTATCTTGTGAACAAATCAGCGTCAGGCGGAAATAAATAAATAACGATAACGGGAGATATCTGGAATTTTTTGCTTTTCAGGGATTAATTCTTAATCCGGTCCGCAAATTCCGAAGCTCTCTGATTCAGGAGCATAATCTTCCGGCTTTTATATAATTGGTAATCCTTAGCTGCGGTAACCAATAAAACAAATTTAGAATACCCACTTCCGCTTAACCGGTCGGTGGTTTTTTATTGATGAAAAAAAGATTAAAAAAATAGATTAAAAACAGGGAAAAAGTTTGAACCATGAAACATCAATCCTTCATTATCGGGCTTATTTTCAGCTTTCTGTTTTTGTTTCATTATTCCGAAGGGAAAAACAGCGGCTCCACGGAACAACCGGAGTCATCCGTTAAAATATTATTCACCGGTAAAATTGAAAGCCTTCATAAAGAGCCGATCGCTGAAGTGTCTGTTAAAATCCTGGTCAATGGCATGGAGCAGCCCCTTTTGCTTAAAGAAGCGGATGAAAATTTACACACGCCGAATATATTCGCTCCGGACAATGAAGTGGAGTCTTCCTCCAATGGAGAATACACGGCTATAGTATTTCTTCCTGCCAGTACCCTGGAAACCTCTGATTTTAAAATACACATCGAGAAACCATCGTATGTCACAAAAGACATTGCCGTTAAAGGATTCTCCCGGATGAATGATAATCCCAATGAATATATACATTATGAAAATATATTTCCTCAACGGCATGTCGGACCGGCATTTTTTATTTCGGCACTGGTTCTTATTTTAATTTATATCCTGATATCCCTGGATGTATTTCACCGGACCCTTGTGGCCCTCCTCGGCGCTTCCCTCCTTCTATTCATTAGCTATGTATTCGGTCATTTTGATAAAAGTTATTTCATTCTTTCCTTCGAGAATGCCAAGAACTATATCGATTTCAATGTAATATTCCTGTTGATGGGGATGATGCTCATAGTCGGCATCATGAAAAGAACCGGGCTTTTTCAGTGGATGGCCTATAAATCCTATCAGTTTGCCCGCGGTGAAGTATGGAAACTCTCGGTGATCCTGATGATTGTGACGGCTGTAGTTTCGGCCTTTCTCGACAACGTAACCACCATGTTACTTCTGACCCCGGTTTCTATTGAAATAGCACTGGTGCTGGGAATCAGTCCCTGGTCACTCCTTATCCCCGAGGTGCTCGCTTCCAACCTGGGAGGAACGGCCACCCTGATCGGTGATCCGCCCAATATCATGATCGGTTCCTATGCCCATCTTACTTTTACCGATTTTCTGATTGAACTGACCCCTGTTGTGATTCTTGCTCTCCTGGCGCTGATACTAATGATGAAATTTGTATACGGCAAGGAATATAAAAGGGCCAAGTTATCCGACGAAAGAGTAGCCGAATTACTCAAGCGATTGCGGGAAGAATATAAGATCACCAATCCCAAGCTGCTCAGGCATTCTCTTACCATTCTTAGCCTGGTGGTTTTACTTTTTGTTGTACACGGTGTTTTTCATATGGAACCCAGTATTCCCGCTCTTATCGGTGCAGCCGTTCTGATGATCATCGGCGTATTTATCGACAAGATAAATGTAGCCCATATGATTGAAAGGGAAGTGGAATGGCCTACACTGGTATTCTTCATTATGCTTTATATTATCGTTGGTGCCGCCCAGGAAACCGGTTTGATCCAGATGATCGCAGAATGGGTAGCCAATATAAGCCATGGAAACCTGGTTATTGCCGTAATCATGATTATCTGGGTATCGGCTTTAGCCAGCGCCATCGTTGATAATATACCATTTACGGCCACTATGTTACCAATTGCGGCTTACCTGTCACAGGTAATTCCGGAAGCCAGCGACAATGTATTATGGTGGGCACTGGCCCTGGGAGCTTGTTTCGGGGGAAACGGTTCCCTGATCGGCGCATCTGCCAATGTGGTTACGGCCGGGCTGGCTGAAAAAGCAGGCCATTCGATCTCCTTTATGAAATTTCTTAAAATCGGATTCCCGGTCATGATTGTCACGATAATAATTTCAACTTTATGGTTAATCTTGGTGACTCCTCACCTGTAATGCTACCATTCAGTTTATTCAGCCTGAATAACGTTTAACGGCCGGCCTCTTTATCCGGTAATCGTAGCCGGTTATAACGGCAAGCCTTGATTATGAATTATTAAAATTCAGAGCATAATCGGGCAGTAATTTTAACAAAATAGCAAGGGTCTCCTGTTGCAGACGGGCTACATTATAATAAAAAATTAATCGTTTAAATATCTGTTATATTACTTTAAAAAGGTTTTAAATTGCAGGCAATTTTGCTGCCTTTGATTTAATGTATTTCGGAAGATATAACACGATTTAAAAATGAAAAATTTTAAAACAACTGCAGGCTTATTGTTTGCATTCTTTTTTTCATTTCATGCCTATTCACAGATAGACGATGGTGATTCCTCCACTAACAAACTGGACAAAATATTATTCACCGGTAAAATAGAAACCCTGCATAAAGAACCCATACCGGAAGCCTCCATCAAAGTTTTCGTCAATGGCAAAGAACAGAGAATAATGACCAAGGAAGCTGATGAAAACCTGGGAACCCCTCCCGTTTATGCCCTGGATAATGAAGTAGAATCATCTTCCAGCGGTGAATATACGGCCATCATATTCCTGCCTGCCAATACGGCAAGTACAGCCAAAATTACCCTTCGCGTCGACAAACCTTCTTATCACCCCATTGATATCCAGGTAAAATCCATTACCCCGCTTTCCGGGAAAGCCGGGCAATATATACATTATGAAAATGTAAGCCCGCAGCGCATGATCGGACCTGCTTTTTATATTTCCGCCCTGGTATTGATCCTGATTTACGTATTGATCTCATTTGATATTTTCCACCGTACCCTGGTGGCTTTGCTGGGTGCTTCCATCCTGTTATTTGTGAGTTATGTTTTCGGGCATTTTAACAGTAATTATTTCATCCTGTCCTTTGATAATGCCAAGAACTACATCGACTTCAACGTTATATTTCTTTTAATGGGCATGATGCTGATTGTAGGGATCATGAAGCGAACCGGCGTATTTCAATGGCTCGCCTATAAATCCTACCAGCTTGCCAAGGGCGATGTCTGGAAGCTGGCCATCATCCTGATGATTGTAACGGCGATAGTATCCGCATTTCTGGATAATGTCACCACCATGTTACTATTAACTCCGGTTTCCATCGAGATTGCCCTGGTATTAAGGATCAGCCCCTGGTCCATGCTTCTCCCGGAAGTTCTTGCCTCCAATTTGGGAGGTACCGCAACATTGATCGGCGACCCTCCCAATATCATGATAGGATCCTACGCCAATCTGACCTTTGTTGATTTTCTTACAGGCTTAACACCGGTAGTAATTTTAGCTATGATCGCGTTGATTTTCATTATGAAATTTTACTATAATTCCGAATATAAAAAGGCTAATCTTTCTCCCGAAAAAATCGAGGATCTGATGAAAAAACTCCGGGAAGAATATAAGATAACAAACCTTAAGTTATTGCGGCATTCGCTTACCATACTCGGTTTTGTAATCCTGTTGTTTGTTGTACATGGGATCTTTCATATGGAACCCAGCATTCCTGCTTTAATTGGCGCCGCCCTGCTCATGATCAGCGCAGTTTTCATTGATAAAATCAATGTGGCTCACCTCATTGAAAGAGAAATTGAATGGCCTACTCTTGTATTCTTTATTATGCTTTATATAATCGTGGGGGCCGCTGTCGAAACCGGCTTGATCCAGATGATTGCAGAATGGGTGGCACGGATCAGCGAAGGTAATTTTACGCTCGCCACCATCATCATTGTCTGGGTCTCGGCCATTGCCAGCGCGATCATCGATAATATACCGTTTACCGCTACCATGTTGCCCATTGTGGGTTATCTTACACAGGCAATCCCCAATTCACATTCTATCATTTTGTGGTGGGCGTTGGCCCTGGGCGCATGCTTCGGCGGTAATGGAACCTTGATCGGAGCTTCGGCCAATGTTGTCACGGCCGGGCTGGCTGAAAAATCAGGTCATTCCATTTCATTTATCCAATTCCTTAAAGTTGGGTTCCCGGCAATGATCGCAACGGTGGCTATTGCAACCCTGTACCTGGTATTCATTATGCCCCATCTCTATTGATTAACTTATTAATTTAAAAATCAGGTTTAGGGAATTTTAGTAATATGTTTTAAATTGCTTTTAATAAATTTCAGATACGTAAACCGCTGTTAAAAACAATAAATCTGTAATAAAATAAAATGTTTCAGTAATGGCTATCAATATTATAATCTGCGCTACCAAAGGATCGGAAGAGTGTAAAAAAGCCGAAGACAAAGCTATTGAACTCGCTTTGGAAAATAATTCCAGGCTGATCTTTCTGTATATTATCGACGTGGAACAAATGGAAAAAGGAGGCGATGTCAGTGAAGGAGCTATAGAAGACATCGAGCCGGGCTTGAAAAACATTGGAAATATAATCCTGGAAAACGCCTCGGGAAAAGCGATTGAGAAAGGCATTCCACAGGATAAGATCCTTTCGGTAGAAACCATTGGAAATTTTTTAAATGAGATTAAAACGCACGTGGAAAACCATAAGGCGGATCTATTTATCGTTGGACATTCACATGCAAAGGCCGGACTTCTTGAAAGACTCCTGCTAAGCAAGGACAAGCCTGAGGTTTTTGAAAAAAAAATCAAGGAAGTGCTGAAATGCCAGACCCTTGTGGTCTGAAGAAATACGAATACTCTTCCTATCATTCCTATATAAGATATATCCGCAGCCCCGGGCTTTCCTGCTTTTCCATAATCGAATAATAATTATTCAATTATGAAGGAATTCTATCAGCAGATTCCTAATTTCGCCCCTCAGGAAAATGCAGCTTTTTATACAACAAATCACCCAATGGTATCTCGCCCATATTAATTACTGGACGGTCATGCTTTTAATGGCCGTTGAAAGTTCGTTTATTCCGTTCCCGTCCGAAATTATTATTCCACCGGCGGCCTATAAAGCGGCTGTAGGGGAATTGAACATATACCTGGTTGTTCTGTCCGGAACGGTCGGGGCGCTGGCCGGGGCTTTATTCAATTATTATTTGGCGATAACGCTGGGACGTAAAATAATCTATAAACTGGCCGATACCAGGCTGGCAACCATGCTTTTAGTCGATAAAAAGGCTGTTGAAAAAGCGGAGGCCTATTTTATCCGTCACGGAAATAGCGCTACCCTGATCGGACGATTTGTTCCGGCTATCCGACAGCTGATCTCCCTTCCCGCCGGACTGGCAAAAATGAAAATCGCCGATTTTATTATTTATACCGCCATCGGATCTGCCTTATGGAATATTATTCTTACTTTGTTGGGCTATTTTCTATATTCCCAGAAAAATATCCTTCACCGGTATTATCTTGAAATTTCCTACGCCTTCCTCTTTGGAGGAATTGTTTTCCTATCCTACCTTGTTTACCGCGGATTGAAGAAAAAATAAAGGTTTCTTTTTATTGCGGGGTCATGTAAATTTTGACTCCATTATATACCTTTGCCACCGTAATTCTGCCAATCCCTAAACATACAAGATGATTTCATTTTTTCAGGGTCAGGGTACTATTATTTATGCTGTCGAAAGCAGCGCTGACATCGGCCACGCCTCCATTGAAAAGCTGAACTGGCTTTTTAACGGCTCCTACCTTCCGAAAACCGAGATCGAAGGATATTTTACCGGCCCCAGGAAAGAAATGATCACCCCCTGGTCTACCAATGCCGTTGAAATCACCATCAATATGGGGATAGAAAATATCCGGAGAATTGAGGAATTTCTCCAGGCTGAAGAAAATACCGACATCGATCGTATGCTTCAGGCTTTGTACAACAGGCTGAACCAGGAAATTTTCACCATTCATCATGATCCGGATCCCATTATATTGATAGGGGATATTAAAACCTATAGTGAAAAAGAAGGACTGGCGCTCAATGATGACGAAATTAATTACCTGAATGAAGTCAGTAACCAACTCGGCCGAAAACTTACCGACAGTGAAGTATTCGGATTTTCACAGGTAAATTCAGAACACTGCCGCCATAAGATCTTTAACGGCGCTTTTATTATTGACGGAAAAGAAAACCGGGAATCACTTTTCAGTCTGATCCGGAAAACTTCACAGGTAAATCCCAATAAAATAATTTCCGCCTATAAAGACAATGTTGCTTTCATAGCAGGACCCGTGGTCGAACAATTTGCGCCTGCCAGGCAGGATATTCCGGATTACTTTTTCATCAAAGACTTTGAATCCGTAATTTCCCTTAAGGCCGAAACCCATAATTTTCCTACTACCGTTGAACCTTTTAACGGGGCTTCCACAGGCTCCGGTGGCGAAATCAGGGACCGGATGGCCGGCGGAAGAGGCAGTATTCCTCTTGCCGGCACCGCGGTATATATGGCCCCTTATTCCCGGTTGGAAAATAACAGGCCTTGG